>JBLNFG010000487.1:0-4804 GCA_050263495.1 Myxococcales bacterium
CGCTGAGCGCCCCAGAGGTCACCGAAGCGCTTGAGCCCATGGCTCCAAACGAAGGTGTCGCGTGTCACGCACTTGCCGCTGCCGGTTGGTGCGACTGTCCCAGGAGTTGGCTGGCTCCCAAGATATCGAGGCGACTGATGTCCCGAAGCATGGCGTTAGGGACCAAGCCGACCCGCCCCGCCGGTTAACAGCCGCTTGTTAACCGATGGGTCGCATCTCGCCGTCCGAATCTACGTTCGTAAACCGCCGGGTCAGACCTCTCGGAAACCCTCGCCCCAAACCGAGAGAGAGTGGGGACTCATCGCGCCCTCGGCCACCGTCGTTACCGCGCCGAACCAACAAAAAAGCCCGTAAATCGCAAATAGAAAAGCCCCAGGCGGGTTCGCGTGGCGCTACGTTTGGCTCCCCATAGGTAGCGCCACGCGAACTTGTTCTCCATGGAGAATGGAGAGCCGCGAAACCTCGACTCTTAAGAATTCTTAAGAAGACCAACAAAGAATCAGCAGGATTCATGCTGGATTCGCGACAGTCGGTTTCGCTGCCGACGTGCAATGCCCAGCAACGCTCACGAGTGGGGACCCAAGGGTAGCTCGTAACCAACCTGCGGAACTGAATGGCCGCCCAGGGCCGGCAGTCGCCCTCGACGCGGTTCGTAATTGGCGGGCGGAGTGACTCGTGTGACGAGGCAGCGACTTGCGTTCCCTTTGCGCGGAATTCGTCCACCGAAGTTGACCTATTGATCGGAGACACGTCCGTATTGAGAGTTGACCCGATCCAGAGCTGGCAAGGGCAATTCGCGCAGCTGATCTTTATTCCGCGTGATTGACGCGCACGGAGTGACGGTGTGTGGCTACGCGCCGCCCGCTCCGGCACGGTTGACCGGAGCTTGTCCAGCAACCGGCTCGACGCCGCCATGCTTATCACCCGCGCCCGGTTTGCCGCCTGGGGCCGTAGGCGGGCCTCCCATCGAGGAAGTGCCTGCCACGTTCTCGTCGCGAGCACGGCATTCCCACGCGCTCTTCCTCGTATTGCACTTGCAGACGCGGGTCGTGCGAACGACACACTCGGTCAAATCATAAGTCGGGCTGCAGGGATCCCCGTCACGCACGCCATCGCGACAGGTGGGCCCCCCCGCAACAGTTCCGCCCTGTGGCGCCTTCGTATCGCCACTCACGGGGGTTCCTCCAGACCCTGGTTTGCCTGGTTCTTGCGCAGGCCGACCACCCTGGCCCACCGTCACCGTCGTCTTGGTTGGGTTGGAGCCTTTAGCATCCGTGGGCTCCGCCTTCGGGGGTGCCTGAGCACCCGTGGGCTCCACCTTCGCGGGTGCCTGAGCACTACCGTATGAAGCACCCGTGGCCAATGAGGGATTGCCGACGGTTCCCCCGTTACCTTTTTTGGTAATAGTGGCCGTGCCGCTTTTGGTCGTGCCGGTGACCCTGTTCGGGCCGCTACCGCCCGTTGCTTCCACGGAATCCTCGCCGTCTGCCGGGCCAACGTCGCCGCCACAGGCGCTCGCGAGGGTCCAGGCCACAAACAGAGAAGTGACGGTGGCAAGCCAGCGAGGCGTGGAACTTGGGATCAAGAGCATAGGGTAGTCCTCCGCTGACCAAGTACCTCGAGTTCGAAATTCGGCTCAGTCCAACAGCTCGACAATTTTGCGTATTCCGCGCCATCGCGATGGTGGAAATGCGTGTGGTCAGTCTGAGTCGTTCTTGCCCCACAGGGCCGCGAGCTCCAACTCGACGGCTTCGAAGGGCTCGATTCGAGCGCGCTCGTCGCCCTCATGAGTCGCAACGAAACGATAAGTCTCGCCGTCCAAGCGAAAGACCTCGAGGGTCTGCGCACCGGGCTCGACGAGCCAGACGTGCGCCACGCGTTCACGAGCATAGAGCCGCATCTTGGGCCCCCGATCGACACGCCGTGTCGACTCGGACAGTACCTCGCAGATCCAATCCGGAGCGAGCGTCACAAAGGCAGTCGCGGGTGGTGCTGGCATTCGCTCCCTTCTCCACCCGCCCAGATCGGGAACCACGATGTCAGGTTCCGCCCCCAAATGAAGCTCCGGCTCGTCAATGATCCACCAACCGCCGGGCCCACCTCGGCCTCGCTGGAAGGGACTGCCAAGATCCATGCCAAGCACCGCCGCCGCAACCGCATGGGGCATGGCGGGGCGTGGATGGAGGTATAGGTCGCCATCAATGACCTGAGCGAGCTGCTCACGAGGCGCCCGAAGCACATCTTCGTAGGTGGCGCGTCGGCGGGCTGGTTCGGCCATGGCTCGCGCGATTATAGTCCATTGCTCCACGGAAGCGAGCGGGCCTTCGCGGCGCGCAGCCCGTGCGGGCCTGATTCTCGTTGTCGAAGACGATCTCCGGGGTTCGCTTCTCGCACGGAAAGGAGCAGCGAAGGCCCAGCTTCCAGTTTCCTTACCGGTAGCCACGATCGAAGGCCCAGCTTCCAGTTTGCTTACCGGTAGCCACGATCGGAGGCCCAGCTTCCAGTTTGCTTACCGGTAGGCAAATTTGGAGCGCGAGCTTCCGGATTCTTCGGTCACGCGGTAACAATTCGAGCCTCAGTTCCGAATTTCCGCCAGCGGCAGACGAAACCGGAGCAAATCGTTCTGATCTCGCTTACCGGTAGGCAGGATCGGAAGGAATCGTTCCGATCTCGCTTACCGGTAGGCAGGATCGAAGGCCCAGCTTCCAGTTTGCCTACCGGTAGGCAGAGCACAGGTCCAGCTTCCAGTTTGCTTACCGGTAGGCAGATCCGGGACTGATGGGTCCAGATCTGGTGGGCTTCGCCAACGTCGTGGCGATCGGGTCACGCCGCAACCGACCCGCAGGCTACAGCCAACTTGCGTTAGGTTGCAGCAAAAAAGCAGCCCGATCCGCAACCGACTCAGCGCGCCCCCGACGACACTCCCCCCGCGCCTTGGCCCGAAGGCGTGTCGATCTCTTTTCGGACGACCGCGCGCGGCAGTGCGATGTCCACACAGCCGGAGGTTGGACGCGCTTCGGTTCGCCGGAGGCGATCGAGTACGCAATTAATGAAGTTGTCAGAGCCCTTGAGTGAGCTCTGTTCGACGCGTACCTCGCAGGGCTCGCGCCCCGCGGCGAGACGAAGCCGGACCACCATTTTGCCTTCGAGCTGGTTCTGCTCCTTGAGCTCACGCTCATAACAGTCGTTCGCCTTTTCCGCGGTCGCGCGCAGCTCGGCAATGGCGGAAGGCGCGAGCTCACCCTCGCACAGCTCGAGATCACACCGCCCCGGCACCTCGCGCTGAGCGGCATCGTCTTTGCAGCGCCCCCCAGAACACGTCGCTCGATCGGGCTGATTCTGGGCAAGTTGCGTCAGCGAGTAGTCGACCACGTCTCTCGACGGCTCCGAAGCGCGTGCACTTTCGGACGGACGTGCCCGCGTGCAACCGCCCAGCCCCAACGTCACCGCGCCGAGCAAACCCAAAAAGAAGAAACCGAAAGCCAACGTCCCCTGGGAGCTAACTGCACGTCGCTCGCTATCGCTCACTCGAAATCCGTCGACTGCGCGTCGCTCGCTATCGCTCACTCGAAATCCGTCGACTGCACGTCGCTCGCTGTCGCGCATTCGAGATCCGTCGACTGCGCGTCGCTCGCTGTCGCCCACGCGAATTGCGTCGACTGCACGTCGCTCGCTGTCGCGCATTCGAGATCCGTCACTTGCCGGTCGCAAAGAGGAACGCATCAGAGATCCGTAACCAGATCGTCCTTGTGAACGACGACGAGATCCTTGGCGCGCTCGCCGAAGAGCTGTTCGAGGGACTCGCCCTTTTTGCCGGCGCTGCGTGCCACTTCGGCCGCGGCTAGTCGTGACAGGCCGCGACCAATCTCTCGCCCCTCGGAGTCCACCAAGCTCACCGCATCGCCGGGATGAAAGTCGCCTCGAACGCCTAAGACGCCCACGGGCAAGAGGCTGCTCTTGCCTCCGGATACGACCTTGACCGCTCCGCTGTCGAGAAGCACCGCCCCTTTGGGTCGCAGTGTGTACGCAATCCAGTGTTTTCTGGCTCGCAGCGCGTGCGGGGAAACGGGAACCAGAGTTCCCACGTCTTCACCGCTCAACACCTGGGTAATGGTTTTTGGTTTTCGTGCCGACGCGATCACGACGTTGGCGCCACTGCGTGCACCCTTGCGCGCCGCGTTGATTTTGCTCGCCATGCCACCCGTGCCGAGGCTCGCTCCGCTGCGCGCAACCGTTCCTACCGACGAGTCTTCGCGCAGGACCGAGATTCGCTTGCCCTTGTCGTCGAGGACTCCTTCGACATCGGTCAAGAGGATCACAATTTCGGCACCGACCAACGGCGCCACCATGGCCGATAACTGATCGTTGTCACCAAACCGGATCTCGTCCGTCGCGACCGTATCGTTTTCGTTGATGATCGGGACGGCACCGGCTTCGAGCAAGGCCGCCAGAGCCTGTCGCGCGTTGTTCGCACGCTCCCGCTCCGCGAGATCGGCATGCGTCAACAACACTTGCGCGGCCGTAACCCCGACCGACGCAAACGCCTCGTCGTAGCGCCGCATCAAGATGCTCTGCCCGGCTGCTGCGGCGGCTTGAAGCCGCGCCATCTCTTTCGGTTTCGTTCGATAACCAAGCCGGCCACAGCCGATCGCTATCGCGCCGCTGGTCACGATGACGAAGCTGTAGCCCTTAGCGACCAAACTGGCGACTTCCTCGGCGAGCCGTGCAGCGGCCGAATCGTCCACCGTAAGACTGCTGGAACCAATCTTGACGACTACGCGCCGTGCGCGAATTAGTGTCTTTC
>JBLNFG010000488.1:0-4479 GCA_050263495.1 Myxococcales bacterium
ATATCGTATGCGAACTAAAGAACGCGCTTTTTTCTGGGGTTTTCTTGAAATTCCACCGATTGCTGGCAGCCAGCGTGCGGCGGGATCGCTTGCGGCGGAGCCTAAGCCACAGGAAGCTCAAGGCCTTCCGTGCATCAGCTTAAAGTGCGGGCGCGTTGTAGATGGTTCCACCGCCAGAAGCGTAGTGTCGCAGTACGGCTGCGGCTTCTTCTTGCAAAACTTGGCGCCGCACGTCAACGCCACGCTGCTCCAGAAGTTCCACCCAATTACCTGGTTTGGGGCCCTCGTCGAAACCAATGAGCTCAGCGTCTGCCGTAGTCGCGCCGCAGACCAGCCGTTCGACCCCCGCCCAAACGAGCGCGCCAAAGCATTGGCAACAAGGATCGGTGGTCGTGACTAGCGTCCGCGGATGCTCGGCTGGACACAACCGATCGCGCACTCTGGCTTGTGCCACCATCAGGGCCACTATTTCCGCATGGGCGATTGAAAATCCACTGTCCACGACGCGATTGACTCCGAGCCCCACACACCGCTCTCCAGCGAACACCAATGCGGCAAAAGGGCCTCCGCCGCGTTCGACGTTCAGGGCAGAGAGTGCAACCGCGAGTCGCATCCGTTCGCCGTCGCTCGCCAACGGTCCCTCCCAGGTGTCGAGCATTGCGTCGACCCAGGCTGGCAAGGTCACTTGGAGCACAGTTCGGGGCTGAGCTGGCATTCTGAATTCTCAAGTGTAGCTGTCCAATGCCGACCGCACAGTGCGCGCGACCAACCCGAGTCCCGTTCGGCTCTAAAGGCGTCGATGACTCAGGCTTGGAAGCTTGTTGCGAACCGCTACCAGCCTTTCCCGGTTCAGCGTTGCTACCGCGACCCCTTCACCCTCTGAGATCTCTTCGAGGATTTCCCCCCAGGGGTCGAGGATCAAGGAATGTCCAAAGGTCTTGCGATTTCGGGGATGGGAGCCCCACTGCCCAGGCGCTATGACGAAGCACTGATTCTCGATCGCACGGGCCCTACATAGGAGGTGCCAGTGTGCCTGGCCGGTCGCGAAAGTAAAAGCGGAAGGAATACAGACGATTTCCGCGCCTTCATCGACTAAGCGACGATAAAGCTCCGGGAACCGGAGATCGTAACAGATCGATAGCCCGACCCGGAAGCCCTCGATGGTCACGCATTCGATGGATGCGCCGGGCGTCACGCCGTTGGACTCGCGATACGCGTGCCCATCGGGAGCATCGACATCGAACAGATGTATCTTGCGGTACCTCGCGATGATGCGCCCATCAGGGCCCACCACAATGGCGGTATTGTAGGGGCGCAGCGCATCCGCCGAGCTCTCGGGCCACCCGCCACCGAGCACATAGACGCGGTGGGCCGATGCTGCTGTCGAAAGCATCTCCAGAATAGGGCCGTTCGATGCTTCGTCTGAGCGCTCCGCGAGTTCGCGCTTGGCTTGTTCACTGCCAAAGAACGCGAAGTTCTCTGGGAGTGCAACGAATTGCGCTCCGAGATCCGCCGCTTTAGCGATCAACCGACGACATGCGTCAAGGTTCGCACCGACGTCATCGCCGCTGTTGAGTTGCACGACCCCGACACGCAGTGTTTCGGCCATGGTTCCCTGTGGCTACCAGTGAGAACGTTCGTACGGACGGTCTAGAAGCAGCACCCCGCGGTCGGGTGGCTCGCGCGGAGGAGCCGCGTGAAGCGCCAACAGGTCGCCCGTGTTCGTCATGACGAAGGCATGCGTTCCGTATGCGGTAGGCAGTGCTGATACCCCTTCGACAATGTGCATGCCGTCAATAACGCGGCCATTCAACGGCGAGACCAAGTAAAGGCCTAGCTGCGATGCCGAAACCAATAGCGCCCCGGCGAACGGCACGGGCCCTTGTACGCCACCGTCGGGCAAGCGTGAGCGCCACACAACGCTGCCGTCGTTTGGCTCGATTGCCCACAGCCCTGACGTTCCTGTTGCCACGATCAAGAGCTTACGCGTGCGCGCAACCGGCGGTTGACCCTCATCCGCGGGCGCGGGGTTGGACGATTGCCGTCGCTGCGGTTCACTCCACAAAAGAAGCTGAGTGGCGCCAACCACCGCATCATTCTGCCAGATCTGAGTGCCACCCTCTGCATCTAGCGCGAACAGGCCCGCCTCCGCACTTGCGACGTACAGGACAGGATTGCCGTCAATCGTGTCAGCCACGGGGGTCGTGTCCACGTCGAAGTGCTCATTCGAGCCGACATGAACCGATTCGCCCTCTGCTGCCAAGTCAACTGGGGGCCAACGCTCAACGCCCGAAATTGCGTCGTAAGCGATCACGACGCCATCGCTGAACCCAGCGTACACGCGATTGGAAGCGACGAGAAGACCTGCGTGTCCCCCGATTTGCATCCCCGGCACCGGCGCACGGTGCTGGTGCCAAAGCATCTTGCCGGTTTTGGCGTCGAGCGAAAGCAGCGAATCGTTGGCGTTGACCAAATAGAGTCGGTCCCCAACCAAGACGGGCCGCTCGGAAATCTCGGCGTTCGTAGCGAATCGGTAACGCAGGTCGCCATTGGTGGCGTCGAGCTTGTAGAGGGCTCCGTCGTCGGAGCCGAAGTAGACCGATTGCTCATTGGCGTCGTAAAGCGGAGCTGATTGCACCCTACCCGCCGCCTCGAAGCGCCACAACGGACTTCCGTCCCTGGCATCGACGCAGTAGAGACCTCGATCACTGGAACCAACGAAGAGCCGGCGCTGGATTGGATCCACCTCCACGCGGCCGCGCTCATACGCTTCCCCGCGTCGTCTACTCTGAGCAGCCAACGAGGTTCGGTACGTGACATGCAGACTCTGGCTTGGACGCTCAAACCAAGTAGGGTGTTCCGGTTGAGCTCCACCGCGAAGCGCCTCACAGCCGAGGCTCGCGGCGCCAAGGATGCTGATGCAGCAGGTGGTGACGATTCGTCGAGTCAGCTGCTTCACTGCTCGCCACCGGGTGCTGCGGGCTGGTTCTGAAGATCTTGGAGCATGCGCTGGAGTTTGGCAGGGTCGTTCTGCAGCGTGTCCGTGATGGCGTCCGCACTGGCGGCCCTGGCTGCGGCTGGATCGATTCTCGCCATCAACATCTTGACGCTCTCGCCGATATAACCTTGGCGCTGCGGACCGACTTCGCCTTTGGCACCCTCTTTGGCAGCTTTGTCGACCCGCTCCTTCGCCTTAGTGAGTAGCTCCTTGGCTTTGTCCTTTTGCCCCTGAGCCAACAAGATTCTCGCTTGGTGGTACAGACCCAGGGTGGCAAGTGTTGGCGCGCCTTCCTGATTGGTCATTTCTCGGAAAGCCTGCAGCGCACCTTCGCGGTCGCCCTTGCCTTCCAAAGACAGCCCGATCCCCTCGAGGCAGCGGCCGAGCACATCCGGATCCTTCTTGGCAATCTCGCTCGCCCGGACTGCACGATAGTGATCCAGCGCTTCGTCCCACTTCTGTTGGTCGTAGAGCACCCCTGCGAGACCAAGCCGCGCCAACCACCCAGCGCCGGATTTTCCGTACGATGACATCGCCTTACGGTAGCCCTGTTCCGCAGCCGCGAGCTTGGCAGACTCGGAGTCATAGACGGGACGAGGGTCGAGCTCCTCGAGTTCTGGGCTGAGCGACTTGGACTCATCGCTTGACGCTGGTCGAATGGTGCCTCCCTCGGCGACCAATCCCACGGCAAGGGCGTCCGTCGATTTTGCGGCTTTGGACTTGGAAGAGTATCGGTAGCCCTGCAACCCTAGACCCCCCGCAATTCCGACGATAGCCACCCACTGCAGCCATTTGAAGTTGCCACGAAGCCAAACCGTGGCCGCATGAGTCGTGCGCACGAAGATGTCATCCATGCGTTCGCTTGCGTCCAAGCCCACGGGCACCGCTACTACGGCTTTCTCCCGATCTCGCTTGGCGCGTCGCTCTTCCGCGGCCTGTGCTCGCAGCCGGGCATTGCGATCGCGAATCTGGTCGACACGCTTTTCGCTTGGCGCCTGTTCGGCATCGCGTTCGAGGTTCTTGACCTCCGCGACCTCCGTGGGAGCGTCATTCGTGGTTTGTTTCTCTCGGCGCTGCGCGCGCCGAGTGGCCTTGTCATCGTCGAGTTCGGTCACCGCGCGGCCCTATACCACGGCTCAGCTCGCGCGAACGAAGGAACGACAAGGAATGCAGGCCCATCCAGCTCATTCACTTGGGTTCAAGGGACTTGGGCTGCCTCAGTGCTGGAGTCTGTGTTCCAAGGCTCTGGTGCAGGGGCCGGAATCTCGTCTGAAAGTGGAACGACAGCAATCGCTTCGACACGGACCGACGTCGTCGAGAGCACGCGTATCTCCGTTACCAGGCCAGCTCGAAGGCCCAAATTGGCGGGCACAGGGCTGACGATCTCGATCTCTGGGCTCTGCGCTGGCACCGCGACGCTCAGGAATTTTGATCCAGAGAATTCACTCATCATTCCAGAACGATCGGCGGATGCCTTGGAG
>JBLNFG010000489.1:0-4910 GCA_050263495.1 Myxococcales bacterium
CGCAAATCAGGTACCTGCACCGTCTCTAGCTGAGGCCCGCTCTCCGTACGCAGTTCGTAAGTCTCGGATGGATTGATCCACCGTGTGCACGGCGTACGACAAACGAATTGCTGATGCGAGCGCAGCTCCCAAGCCTGATCGGAACTGCCCGCAGCAAACGTCACGCGAAGAGTACCGCTGCCACGTTCCTTGGCGAAGCGCGGCAAGGGAACCAGGAACGCCTGCACCGGCGAACTGCACCCCATGTTGGGTAACTCATCCGTTGCGAGCTTACAGCTTTCGAAATCCCCTGACTCGCGCAGCAACAGCTCCGAGCTGCTGGTTTGGGCACTGGTCGCCGCGCGCCCCAACTCGGCACTGCCAGTCAGCTGAAGTGAGCCGCCCGAATTCAATTTGAAGCTGCCAATCGACACTGACACGAGCAAGTGCGTTGCTTGGGCGCACTCACCGTAATCCGGAACATCGGCGGCGTTCGAGCCTTCGAGGACGTACTGTCCCGAGACCATCGTTCGCACTTCGAGCCGCCCAGAACGGGCGAGTTCACTCTCCAACGCGAGCGCACCGAGCGGCAGCTTTGCGAAGAGCTCGTCTTGATTTCGGATCTGAATCGCCTCAGACGAAATGGTCGTCCGCTGCCAGCGATAGCTGCCGCGCAGGTTGCATCCCGTGAGCGGTCTCATGCTGCAGCCGGAGAACTCCACGACAAGTCCGCCCGAACGTAGCCTCGCCTGCAGGTTTGCCTTCTCCGCAGACGACCACTCCGTGACGAGTGGGCTTTCACTCGCAGCAGCAGCTCGGCAACGCGACTGCGCGTCGGGCACTTCCGGCGCGTGCGCTCGAGGCAACACTGTATCGTTCGCACACGCGTCGAGGAGCATCAGGCACACGACGCACAGACTCACGGAACTAGGCAGACTGCGCATGCCCTATGAACGGATCAGAATGGCGCGTCCAGAAGCGCACGATCGGTGTAGGTCAAGCAGCGTTGTTTACGCACCCGTCGCTTCACGGCCGGAGGCCGCGTCGCAAGTTCGTCGTGAGCTCGGTCAAGCTCGTTGGGGATCGCGAGGTGCCCTCAGAGGAAATCACCTTGAATTTTGGCCGTATCAGGCTCGAGTATCGACCCCAAAGCCCCGACGGAACGTTGGGTCCGGCTACGGTTTTTGGTTGGGATCTAGCCGCCAACAAACCCATGTAGCCGAAGCGAAACAGGCGTCGTTCGATCTGACCGCTTACTCGTGCGCGCTTACTAGCCAACCGCCCACGGGTTCCCCGACTTCCATGCGTAACTGAACAGGCCGCACATCGCTCGATCGAAAGCCCGCCGCAGCCAACACTTGACGGAGGCACGATTCCGTGTGGCTGTATCGACCATGCGGTTGGATGCGATAGGCGCGCGCAGGGACGGCCTCGCCCGCGCAGGCAGCGAGCAGATGCCGCGGCGCGGGGTTATCGGGCGCAATACTGAGCCAATGCCGATACGCCGCGCTCGCTTCTTCGAGCCTGCCAAGTGTGTAAAGCGCCGCACCCAGTTCTCGGTAGCCTTCGCCCTTGCGCGGTCGGAGCAGCACGGCCTTCTGATGCATCGCGAGTGCTTCCTCGGAACGTTCTAGCGCCTGCAACACGTGCCCGAGACTTTGATGGGCCTCATAGTGTTCGGGTTGGAGCGCAATCACCTTTTGGAACAACGCTGAGGCTTGTTCGAGTTGCCCACGCTCGCGCAGGATGGTGCCGAGATTATTCAGAGCGTTAGCGTCGTCGGGGCGTAACTTCAGTGCCTGGTTGTATGCCTGTTCCGCGAGTTCTAGTCGACCGAGTTGTCGCAGGATGTTTCCACGATTGTTGTGGATATCCGGGAATTGAGGCGATAATTCGATCGCGCGCTCGATCAGTGACAGCCCAGCCTCACTGCGCCCAGATTGATGTTCGGCAACGCCGAGCAAATGCAAGGCGTCCACGTGATTGGGTTCGCTCGACAACACATGGCGGTAGAGTCTGATCGCGTCTTCCAATTGATCCTGTTGATGCAACCGAATCGCGATCTGAATCGCATCCGTCGGCGACATCGCGATGGCCGCCTTACGGGCGGGGTTCGGCTTTCTCTTTTGTTTTGTGCGTCGCGCTGGACGAGACATGGCACGGCAGCATAGCTCGGAACGCGAGGCGATATCACCCAGCTCGCGCTTGCGCAGACGTCGGCAGGACGTGTCTGCATGCGCTGGTCTCCGTTTGGTCTCGAGCAACTCCAACCCTCGTGGTACCGGCCCGAGAAGCCTTAGGTGTCGACGTGCCCACAAACCGATTAGGTTCGAACCGAGCAGTACACCCGCAGTCGTGAGGATCCGTCTGGCCTCGACAAGAAAGTGCCTGGACGCGACGGAGCTTTTGGTTAGAGTTCAGGATTCGTGAACTTTCTTCGTCGATCGCTTGGGGCAACGTTCAACGCCCCGCGCAATTGGATCAGTGCTGGCGTGCTGGCAATCGCGTCGTGGACCACGCCGTGCCGCGCGGCTGGCAGCGACGCCGCGCCCTTTGATGATTTGGAATACCTTGCAGCCGTCGAGTGTCCCACTCGCGACGGGCTCCTCGTTCGACTGAGGCAAGCAGTTCGAGCTGCGCCAACGCCGTCGCACCAGTGGGGCAAGCTCAAGCTCACGATCGCTCGTCCCTCTTCTCCCTCGGGAAACTACGAGGGCAGCTTGCGTTTGAACGAGGACCTGCCGAGGCTACTCAAGGGGAGCGCGTGCGGCGAGATCGTCAATGCGGTCATCGTGATCGTGAAGATTTGGGCTCGCGAAGCGACCCTTCCGTCCAAGGTCGCGGTCGTAGAGCTCCGGAGTCTAGGTGTTGCAGCTGAGAAAAGTGGGACCCAAATCACGGCAACCGACTCGCCAGTGCTTCAGCCCAAAGGCGCGGCAACTGAGCAGCTGCCTGCGTCTCCGACCAGCGCGAGTCCGCGTCGTCATGAGAACCGTGGCACTCGCCTCAAGATGGCCGTAGTCGCGCCGCATCAAACAAAAAGGCGCTCACCGGACGAGTTCGCGCATCAAACCAACGGAAGTTCATTGGCGGACGAGTTCGCGCATCAAACCAACGGAAGTTCATTGGCGAATGAGGCTGCGAGCGATCCGCCATTATGGAGTCTCGAGAGCGGCGCGAGTGCCCGCTTTGGGATAGCGCCGGGCATATCCATCGGTGCGCTGGGACGATTGGGAGTTGCATTGGGAACTCGAAGTCCCTGGAGCTTCCGTCTCGGTTTCGCTCGCTCTAGCACTGGCACCGTCGACGTCTCGCCGGCCGCGGTGTGGTCGCACCTGCTCTTGGCATCCGCTGGTAGCTGCTTTCGGATCGGCTCGATGACTCGCTCGATACTCAGGTCGTGCGTCGAGTTCGAGGTTGGTTCCTTCGAAGCTGGCGCTGAGCCGAACGCCTCAATTACCAGAACGACACGCATCGCTCGCCCCTGGTTGTCCGCGGGACTGTCGGTTCGCGCAGAATTTTCAGTCCTCCGACCTCACCTAGGTCTCTGGTTCGAAACCGGGGCTGCAGTTCCAATCGTACGCGAGCAGCTGATTTTCTCGGCGCCGGAAGTGCCGGTTCATCGCACCTGGCTCGTGACTCCCTGGATGCAGTTCGGGATAAAAGTAACCCTCGGGGGATCAAACCCAGCCACTCCGGGCACTGCCCAGTGAACATGGTGTCAGAAGCAAGTCCCGTCGCTTCGGTCCCTCCGTCGACCGGACTACAGCTGCGCGATGTCGTGGTCGAACACCTGGACTTCGTTTGGCGCACCTTGAGAAACCTTGGGGTGAGCGAGAGCGAACTCGAAGACGAGCTTCAGAAAGTGTTCATCGTGTTGACGAAGCACCTTCCCGATCTACATCCGTCACAGGTGCGTTCGTTCCTGTTCGGTACGTCCCGCCGCGTCGCCTCGCATGCGCGGCGCGCTCGACAGCGCCGACGTGAAGAGCCTTTCGATTCCTTGGCGGAGCCCGTGGATCGATTTGGCGATCCCGAGCAACAGGTGACCCGAAGTCAATCCCTAGAAATGCTCGTCGCGATCCTTGACCAGATGAGCGAAGAGATGCGCCAGACCTTCATCTTGTATGAGCTCGAGCAGCTCACGTTGGCGGAGATCGCCGAGATGCAGCAAGTCCCACTCGGCACCGTCGCGTCGCGGCTACGGCGTGCTCGTGCGCACTTCAACGGTGTCGTCGAAGGTCTGAAGAGACGCGAGCAGGAGGAGTCCAATGAGAGGCCCTGAACGACTGCTGGAGACGGAGCGCGGACTGGGGCAGCGTCTCCTCGAAGCCGGCTCCCGCAAGCATCGCGCCCCGGCGGGAACACTCGAGCGCACTCTGTTCCGGCTAGGGGCAGCATCGGTCGTTGGCGCCGGAATGGCAGGTCAAGCCGCGGCGAAAACCGGTGCCGTTGCGCAACTGAGTACGGCTGTTACGTCCACTGCTAAGGGCGCGACGGCGACGCTGACCTTAATTAAGGCCATCACGGCCGGCACTTGCATTGGCCTGGGCTCAATGGCGGTTCTGGCACGAACAACCAACCTGCTCGAACCGGCAGGGCACGAGCAGTCGGTGACGCCTACGCTTCGTGTTGGAATTGGCTCGAATGTGCGGATCCAGCAATCCGTGGAACCCAGGCATACCGAATCCCCGGCTCTACCGGCCTACTCAGCCGAGGTTTCCTCCGTGAGCGCGCCCACTGCGGCGGCGTCCGCAACAGCATCTGCAGCCCCTTCGCGCGCGTCCGATGTGGTCTCGTTGGCCGCTGAAGTGCGACTAATAGAAAAGGCAGAAGCCGCGCTCCATCGCGGCGCAGTAGACGAGGCACTCCTCACGCTGGATCGTCACCATGCCGCGTTCGCGGAGGGCCAGCTTCGACCGGAAGCGGCC
>JBLNFG010000490.1:0-3972 GCA_050263495.1 Myxococcales bacterium
GCGAACGAGTTCGGCAAGGCGGCGTTGAATACGAGCCTTTGGGGACAATCAGTGGCGCGGGCGCAGTGGGTGTTGACCATTCCGGGCCCGAATGCTGCGCCAACTAATCGCGACGTAAATCTAAACAGTCTCGAAGACATCGTGCTGGAGGTGACGCACGAGGCGCGCCCAACGAAAGGCCCCCAATGGTCGACGCTCGATCTGTCGTGTTTGGGGCAGGTGATGTGATGGAGTGCAAGAAAGCTCGACTCGACAACGAACCACTCTGGCTCACCGTCACGCGAGACGGTATGAGTGAGTCGTACGAATTTCCGCCTGGTGGTGATGACACAACGGTTGTGGTCGGGTCGTCGGATCGCGTTCAGATTCGCGTCGCCGGAGCTGCGCCCATCGCGTTCTACGTGGAGCGCGTCGAGAACGAGCTGTGTATCACTTCGTGTTATCTCGGGTCGGATCTATGCATTGATGGGCGTGTTGTCAGCGGACGGCGCACGATCGTCGGAGGAGCGACCGTCGAGCTTGCTGGCGTGCGATTGGTTCTCGCGGTGCGCGACAATCCCCCGACGTTGCCGGGGTACTATGTGGAATGTGTAGCTGAACCGGATCACGGCGAGAACGGTGCCACATCCTTAATGTCTTCACCCATTGCCGGCGACCCGTCGGGTGCGTGCTCGACTCTTCACCAGAAACCTTCCGAGAATGCGTCTGACCTAAACTCGGCCGTCTTTGATACCTGGTTTGAGGCAACGTTCCTTGGTGCGGCCAAAACTAGCGGGACTGTCTCAAAGCACGAGGAGTTGCCAGACGTTCGAAGCAAGCCGGTGCAGCTGAAACAGGTAACAGTGCCACCGCGTCCCCGACCGACCGCGCGGCGTCCTTGCTCGGACTTTGCGCAAACGCAGGAACTCGAGCGCCTTCAGCTCTTAGCCATCGCGGACGAGCTCAAGACCGTCGAGTTGGGCCTAGAGAGCTGCACGTCGAACACCAGCATATCACCGAGTTCTGAAGGGTCACAACGATGGCAGACGGTAGATTCGGATATCGTGGACTCGGAGACGGTACGAGGAGACTGTGACTTTCTGATTCCGAGCAGCAACGATGCCCCAACGCAACGCGCCATTCGAATCGGACCGGTAGCGGTGACGACGCCCGAACTCGCTCTGGAACCAGTCGTCAAACCGACGACGACCGGCGCCGTAGCCTCGAAGCCGCTATTGCCGATGGGTCCTCCAAGAAGACGACCAGTGCTGTTTATTTTCGGCGCAGCCCTCGGAGCATTTATTCCAACCTTGTGCTTAGTGGGCGTAGGCCAACTTGCGGTGTTGTCCAAGAGCGAATCAGGATCACGAACCCTCTCCACGCATGCCGCGGCGAACGCCGCTTCTCGCTCCCCACCGGCATCAGGAGCGTCGAAAACTGAGAGGGCTGAGATCTCACTGCCGCGCACGATCACGTCAACAGCCTCGGCGTCATCTGCAAACAGAGGTTCAGGCGAAGCCCCGCAGCTCAAGAAGAGGTCCACGAATCCGGCGGGATCGCGTCATTGAACGGGAACACCGCGAGAGAGCAACAAGGCTCAATCTGCGACGGATGGCAGTCGCGCGGCATGCGTTGACGATCATGGCGACAAAACAGGAGGAGACCAATGGTCAGTATCGGTCCGATGAAGCTCAGAAGAAGGCGCCTGCGTAGCCGATTCACGAGCCATCTGATGCTCGGCAAGCGCAAGAGCGTTGCATCAATAGATATCGTGCCCACTTCTTCGGGTGGCGGAGAGCACAAAGAAGCCGCATCGAGGCCTGGCGCGCCCAGCAGCGAACTGATGCGTGTGCTGAGGGGCGAGATGACGGAGCAGGAGTATCTCGAGGGTCGCGTGGAACAGGCGCTCTCGCACGTCAAGGGACGAGTATCCAAAGAACGTCTCGAAGCTATTCGACAGACACTCTTGATGAAGCTCGAAACCGATCCGGTGCTGTTGGACACGCGGGCACGAGTGTTTCGGCGAGAGTGGGATCAGGATGATTGAGGGCAAGTGCGTTGTCAGCGGCCAAGAACCATTCCCCAGAGGTACGGGGGAAGTTCGATGACTGGCGGCCGCTTACAACGACGTTACGCTCGACTACTTGAACGTTCGTCGTCCCGTGTTCCTTGAGACGCTGCCACGGTTGCGGCATGGATCCTCACCAGCACCTCGCCAGTCTTCGGCAACGTTTTCTCGACTTCCTTCATCTTGAGCACGTCAGGCGCCCCATAGCTCTCATACACGATTGCCTTCATGTCTTTTCTCCAAATTGAGGTTGACTGCCGCTCAGGGGACGCAACGTCATTCGTCGGTGGAACGTCTGCAACGGGGCTCCTTGCCCGGCTGCAGTCGTGCCAGGGATAGCACTGCAGTTCATCAATTGCGTATACCATGTCCTGCGCGACTTCTCTCGCCGTGCCACCAAACTGACCCGTTTACGCCGCGCGCGTCATCGCGTGAAACATTGTCCGCGTTCGCGTCAGATATCGACGATGCCGGCCGCTTTGGACACGCAACATCAAGTTGAATCGTACTTGGGGCTCGTTCCAGTCGAGAACAGCTCAGGATGAGTTGCACCCGTTGCCGTGTGTGCTGCATGTGGACGACCCCAGAAGGCACGTACAGTTGCTCGCACACCACACCGCGTGCTTATCGATCGCGCCTTGACGGTCACCGCAGCGCCCGAGTCGCCCGCATAGTCGCACCCGCCGCAGCTAGAGAAGCCCCAGCACGCTATGCGTAACTTGCTTCCTCGCAGGAAGGTGCAGGCTCCATTGACGTTGGGATTCTCCTGCGTAACGTTGGTTGAGCGTGCTTTGAGCGTCTACGAGTCGTTGGATTGGAGCGTCGGTACTATGGGGGCGTTGCACGTGGTTCGACAGGGCCAATGCTTGATCACCACAAGGAGGTGGTGTATCGGGTGTCCGTTCCTGCCGTCGCGCCTCGTGGCCATGGAGTTCGCTCCGCTCCCGAAACCGCAAACCGCGACCAATAACGCGGCAGGCAAATCGCCCATCGACGAACTCCTTGATGGGTTCTCGCTGAAGATCCTGGCCAATGCCTACGTGATCCTGATCCAAACCCGCGACGCAATCCAAACCCTCAACTTGGGCGCCACGCCACCGATCTGTGGTCGAACCGCATCGAACGGTACGCTGCGCTGCATCACCCCGGAAGAAGCGGACGGTGCCGTCCTTGACGAAAGCCGGACCAAACGTACGGACAGTAACTGTCGGGATGCATGAGCTAGCACAGCCGGAACCAACGGTAAGAAGCGTGCCGTTCGGCGCGGGCGGGACTATTGGTCTGAAGTCGTAACCGAGAAGAAGTCTTCTTCTGACGACTTCGGACAACGAATGACCGCTCATGACCGAGCGGACTAGCACACCCCGTTACGAGGCCCGGACGCAAAGTGGTTGGGCATTTTGAATCGGCAATGCCGCGATCTACCAAGGTCGTCTGGTGTTTCCTGAGTACCGCAACGTACGGCAAAGTGGATTGCCACGATAGCGCTGAGTATTCCCGATCGTAGGGTTTAGCGTGCTCGGTTCGCGGTTGTCGGCACGCGCGTTGCAGAACTCATCGGGTCCACCGTCGGCTCGACAATCTTTGTCCGGTCAATTCATGAAGGTGCGAAGGAGCGCCTCAGTGATGGTCCGGGGCAGAATGCCATGGGTCAACTTCGCTGCGAGGCGAAAGCGTGGTCAGCTGACGGAGGAAGTTGTCATGGATGCACACGAACAGACCATTCGAGACCTCGAGCAAGAAGTCGCGACTCTCACCTCAAAAGCAGCGTCGGCTGATGCAGAGTCGCAAAACTGCAAGGTAGCCGAAGATGCTCTCCGCACGTCGGAGATAAGGTACCGACGGTTGTTCGAAGCCGCCAAGGACGGTATCCTGATCCTCGACGCGGACACGGGACAGATCGTGGACGCCAACCCGTTTGTTCT
>JBLNFG010000491.1:0-3052 GCA_050263495.1 Myxococcales bacterium
GGCGTGGCTTTATACGTCACTCTGAAGTCTCCCAGCGCCGAACCCAGTGTCGGGCTAACTATCTCCCCATCAGGGGTAAGTGTTGTCCGTTCATTCTAGTTCTCCCCGCGGATTGGCTTCAGTTCTGAGTTGTTCAGGAAGGGGAATCTCGAATGAAGAACCACTTGCGACTGTTGGGCGTGGTGTTTTCTACGGCAGTATTGTCGAGCTCCGCGTCCAGTGCGCGGCCACCTGCGGCATCCTGCAGCCAACCAGAGCAGCGGGACCGTATCGTTCAGATTGCGCCGCTCGAGAGGCTCTCGAACGGTGGATACGATGGAACGACTACCGTCGCGGATATCAAACGCACCAGCGACTTCGGTATCGGCACCTTCGAGGGGCTGGATGGCGAGATGATTATGCTCGACGGGATTGTGTATCAAGCACCCGCCAAGGGCGCACTGCGGGTTGCCACTCCTTTAGAGATCATTCCCTTTGCGACTCTGACCAGATTTCGTGGTGAGCAGCACTTTTATCAGCCTCAAGCGGTTCCAGACTACCCGACGCTTCAACGCTATCTAGATAGCGTCATGCCGGACCAGACCCAGATCTTGGCGATCAAGGTCAGGGGGGTATTTAGGTCCCTGAAGCTGCGTGCCCCACAAAAACAAGAGGAGCCCTATCCGACCCTTAGCGAAGCCCTAAAGACTCAGGCCATCTTTGACCTGACCAATGTCGCAGGAACCTTCGTCGGTTTCCGATTCCCACCGTATGTGGGGACGATGAATTCCGCTGGGTACCACTTCCACTTCATTTCCGACAACCGCTCCATTGGCGGCCATGTCCTCGAGGTCGCAACCTCGAGTGTTTCTGTTTCAGTGGAAACCGTGGAACAGTACGACCTGACCATGGGAACCTCTGACTGATACACGCTCGGATGGGCCTCCGTCTTCTGGGCTGAACGTGGAGTTGGCCACACGAAGATGGAGGCCATAAGAGCCTTTCCCTTCTAACCATGCTCAACCAGCAATGTTCTAGGATCGGTCTCATCGGGTGTCCTGTCCAACTGTGGAGCCCAGGCTCAGCAGTTGCCTAAGGCCGAAGGTCGCGTCGGGGGCTCTCAAGTCGACCAGCAAGCACGAGACAGGGGCGTTCGGAACGTGAGATGAGTTTCAAGACGGGCTGGTACTCCGTGAGTTGCTATGAGTAAGCTACTGTCCGCTCGTCATCTGGGTCGAATCCTTCTTTCTGCACTGGTTGCTTCCAACTGCGCCTGCACGGTACTGCTCGAAGAGCGAATCGAGAAATGCAAGTTGGACAGTGACTGCGCGGCACTGGGCTCTGGCTTCGCGTCGGCTGTTTGCGACACGGAGCGAGGACTTTGTATCAACTCTGCTCAGAAGCCGACCGGCGGCTGTTCTTCCAATGCCGAGTGCATCGCGAAGAATAACGGCCAACCCGCTATCTGTCGCAAGACGGACTTCAAATGCGTCTCGGTACTCAGCACCGAGTGCACTCAGATCCGTGCCGACAGTGACGATCTGAGCAACGACGATGCAATACTGATTGGAACGATCCTGGCCCGCTCGGGTGTAACGGCGCCGGCCGCAGCGGCGATGGAAGATGCCATGGATCTTGCCCGTCGCGACTTCAGGACGGCGACTCCTGGTCTTCCCCCTGCAGTGCCGGGCGGCAGACAGCGCCCCTTGGTCCTCGTCAATTGCGATGAGACGGACGATCCGCTCAAGGCCGCGAACCACCTGGCAGACTTAGGTGTTCCCGCCATCATTGGCGCGTACTACAGCTCTTCGACCATAAAAATCGCGACCACGGTCACCATTCCGAAGAACGTTCTGTTGGTGTCGCCTGCTTCCAATAGTCCGCTGATCACGACGCTGCCATCCAGCGCTCCGCGCATGGTCTGGCGTACCGTTCCGTCAGACGTCATTCAGGCGTCAGTGGTACCGCAAGTCGTCTCGACAATTCTGGAACCAGCAATTCGGGCAAAACTCGGCGCCACCGCGACGTTAAAGGTCGCCATCGTGCATCGTGGTGACGCAGCTGGAGTCGGCATCTCTACCGCAGTGGCCCCGAAGTTGATCTTCAATGGTTTACCTGCGCTCGCCAATGGCGACAATTTCAAGCCCGTAGATTACGGTGATCCTCTGGACAAGACGGGCAACCCGGACCCAAGCGTCAAGTATGCAGAGGCGGCGGCAAGGTTGCTTGAGTTTCTGCCTCATATTGTGATTGGCGTCGGAGTCACGTCGGAGCTCATCACCTCGATCCTCTCGCCCCTCGAGCAACGATGGACGGCAACGACGCACCGCCCGTACTACTTACTCGCGAACAACACGTTGCAGAGCCAAGACACGCTTAACTTCATTGGCACAAATGCCGACCTTCGACACCGTGTACTCGGACATATTGCCGGTGCCTCGGGGCAGGCGATTGAAGCGTTGAGGTTCCGGTTCGTCTCGAATTACACCAGCTCGCACACCGGTCTTGTTCCGTTTGCCTACGACGCGGTCTATCTCATTGCGTTGGGAATCGTTGCTAGCGGTAACCAGCCCTTGACAGGAACAAGTGTGGCGGGGGGTCTCGAATTCCTGCTGCCCCCGGGTCCGAAGGTCAACGTTGGGGTGGAGGAGATCTCTGCCGCGTATAGCCTTCTACAAAAGGGCAGCAAGATCGATCTGAACGGTGTGTCCGGGCCACTCGACTACAACCCTGCCACGGGCGACGCCGAGTCCGACGTGCAAATTTGGTGTGCGTCCGTGGACGAGAGCACCGGGGCGGCAAAGGGATACCAGAACTCGGGGCTGTACTACAGTGCCGCAGCGGGTTCACTCAAGGGCACTCTCACTTGTCCCTGATCGGCTGATCCCAATCTAAAGGCCTGCAGTTAGTCAGCGCGCTAAGCCGCGGACTCAAGGGCTAGCGGGAGCCGCCGTCGTCGCGCTCGAAACACGGTGGCGCATCGTCGCGCTCGAAACACGGTGGCGCATCGTCGCGCTCGAAACACGGTGGCGCATCGTCGCGCTCGAAACACGGTGTCGCATCGTCGCGCTCG
>JBLNFG010000492.1:0-4190 GCA_050263495.1 Myxococcales bacterium
CCCGTTTCCGTACACGACGATGAACCCGTCGCGGTCGGCAAGGGCCTCGAAACGAGTGTGCGTATCGTAGAACGCAACACCTTCGGCGCTGGTTCCCTTTCCCGGAAACACCAAGACGACAGGCACCGGTCTAGGTGCCAAATTGGATGGCGCATAGACAAGGTATCGGCGTTGCACTCGACTTGCCCCAACCCACCGCACAGTTGCCGGATCGGACAACTCTTGCGTAAAAGGCACAACGCAGCCGCGAGATTGCTGGGCACCCGGCGCACCCCGGAGGCGCACTGGGGCTTCGGTACAAAGCCTTAGGCGGAATGATTGGTGCACCGGAGCTGCGACCAGTGGATTGGCCCCATTGCGACAACCGCACGCACCAACGAATAGCCCGAAGAGGGCAACAGCAACGACTCGGACAATCGCTGGTTCGCTGCCACGGAAAGTAATCGTGCGCATGTCCCACCTCGCAGGCACAGCTCCGGGTATAGCGTGCAGGCCTCCGAATCGCAAACGCACGGCTACGTCGCGTCTCACCGAGCAGAATAACTCGACTGACATACGCCTCGGGAGAAGACTTGCCTACCACTCCGCAACTACTCCGCGACATCTCGTTCCCCTTCGGTCACGTCCGTAACCTCCCGCGCTGCAATCACCTGACACGACTCCGGCTCACTCTCCCCATTTTTCCAGTTCCGAATCGCGCGCAACTCGCTCCGTGTGAGCGGGCCGCGCATGAGCGACTAGGTGTCTCGCGGTCGATGGAGGATTGGCCCGACCTCTGCCGCGTGCGTGTTCTTCACGATGAACCACCGTGGCGCGAGCCGTTGCACGATGTGCTCGAGTTCCGGCGAGCACGAACCATTCGTAATCGCGCCGGACAGACCATCCATGACTCTCGCACGATCCGCATGGGACCCGATCGGTCATCGAACGAGCCCTCGAGCCCTGGCAGTGCCGACCGGTATAGGGTCAATCGGAGCCCTCGAGCCCTGGCCGACCGGTATAGGGTCAATCGGACAGGACCTTCGGCTACGTGCTGCTTCTAGCGGTGTGGAATTGGCTCGAGTTGGCTCAGGTGTGAGGAGGGGCGCGCGATTCGGTTCGACGATATGGTCCATCCGAATGGACGGACACCGAGAGGCGGTGGGCGGTTGCCGCTCGGCGTTTGACAGCCAGCGGCGTCGGTCGCAACGCGATTGACAACATCGTCAGTCGTGGCGTGATGGTATTCGCCGCTTGAGTTGATTCCATTCCTGCGATCAATTTCCGCTGTCACGATCGCGAATCCGGAAGCGTGCATATCTTTGGGGATCGCCTTTGTGCGCTAACGATGATCGAATGCCCCTGTGATGGATGTTGTCGATACCGAGCGCTACGAGCCGAAACGAGAGCGCTGGCGTGAGCTTTGGACGAAGTGGTCAGCGACGGTGAGGCAGGAACGACTTGCGGCAGCATTGAAGCGGCAAGCCAAGCTGTTAGAGTGGGAAGCCGACGACGCTCCAGAATCAGAGCGTTCCCGACTACGGCGACATCCGGCAAGGATCACACGCGGGAGCCTGCGGCGTTGGCGAGAACGCTACGCCAAGTTCGGCATTGATGGGCTTATTGACTGGCGCACGCCTCCTGATGCACTGGCAATGCCGAATGAGGTCCTGATTGCCATCTGCACCATGAGACGTGTAGATCCTAACGTCGATGTTGACGTGATCGTCGAACATGTCGCCAAGCATCATGCGTTCAAGACGAGCGAAACGGTTGTTAAGCGCGTCTTGCGTGAGCATGGGTTGGCTCGTCGCTCTGGCCCAGCGCCGAACAGCGAGTGTGACAGCGAGAAGCACTTGGAACTTGGGGGGATGAAGCTCGTGGAAGCGGCGCTGGTGGAGACGGGATACCTCAAGGCTCTCGCAGTGGCGGTGCAAGAGCAGCTGGCGGAGATCCCGCTACCCGACGAGCCGTCGCCTGCCGACCTCAGTGATCGCGACGACTGTGGACGCTTTCTGCCTAGCTACAACGAGCGGAATCGCAAGAGCGAAGGCGATGCGATAGGTCCTGGTTTTGCTAGCGTCGAAAGCAAGAGCGTGGGCTTGGATCCGAGTCGATTGCACATGAGTGGTGCGCGCCACGAAATCATCGAGCAAAAGATGTTGGCGTTGATGACGAGTCCCCTGTTGGGCGGTGGACGCTGGGATGGGATCCGCGCTGCTCGTGGGGCATTGCTTGAGGAGCTGTGTGGGTTTGCCTACATGCCATCAACGCTCGATCTCTTTAGTCGGGAGTTGAAGTACGTTGGGGTGTCGAACACACTGTGGGAGGTGCATGCACGGCTTTGGCTCGAACAAACTGCGCAGTGGGGAGACGCGCGCAATGCGGCCGTGCTTTTCGTTGACGCAACGAACAAGCCAGTATGGACCGGTCTATTCAGCCAGTCCTCCAAGGTGTCCTCGATAGGCAGGGTGATGCCGGCGCTGGAGACGGTCAGCTTCCATTCTGGGTATGGCGTCCCCTTGTGGATGGTAACGCATAGTGGACGAACGCCACTGGTGAATGCCGTTCCGAAACTGCTCGACCAACTCTGCGAGATATACGATGGCGCTGAGGTCGGTCGCGTTGTGGTCATTGATGCTGAAGGTGATTCAGTTCCGTTCCTCAAGAAGTTAGAGAAGGGACCACCGGCACGCGCGTGGATAACACGCCTGAAACCAGAGTTGGTCGAAGGCAAACACATCTTCAACCGAACCAACTACCAAGCCTATCGAGATGGTGACCGAGTGCGCGTGGGGCTAGTGGATCTCAATGACCCGCAGGTCAAAGGGGGAACATTTCGCATCCGCGTTGTGGAAATCGAACGACGCTTCAAAGGTACCATCACCTATCTTGGGGCCAGTACGCTGCTCGAAGAACGTGACTGGAAGGCTGCGGAAATCTCCGACCTGTACTTTGAGCGATGGCCCATGCAGGAGGCAAACTTTCGCGCTGTCAATCAGGCGCTCGGATTCAAGCAGGTCCATGGCTACGGCAAACAGCTAGTCGATAACGTCGCTGTGGTTACCAAGCTTGACGAGCTTGGTAAGAAAATTACCAGAGAGCAGGAGCAGATCGTCTTGCTCGCCGAAGACACCAAGCTCCGGCAGAAGGAGCTGAAAGAGCAGGGCCAGCTCCTTGCTCGATACCAGCAACGCCACGAAACCCTTACGCGTCACGTGCGCACGCGTCTCAACACCGGAAAGCTGATAACGCCGAAACTGCAAGACCTCGCCAGGAAAGAAAAGGCGATGGCGCTGCAACTGCGCAAACAGACGCAGGTCGTAGCGCGGGGAGAAAAGAAGGTGGCACAGGCCGCCACTCAACTCGAGCGACAGCAGGACCGACTCGGTCGCCACCAGAATGAGCAAGAAACACTAGAGTCACGTCGCCGCATTTTCAAACACGACGTGGAGCTCGATTCCGTCTTCAGTGTCCTGAAGGTCGGACTGGTCCTCTCCATCACCTTCGTACTCAAGGAGTATCTCGGCGGCGCGCGCATGGAGGCACTCACTTTTCTGGAGCGGGTAGCGACCTTGCCTGCGCGGAGGCGCCTCCTTCCCCAGCTGGAAATCATAACTTTCGAGCACAACCATCGCGATCCGGACGTCATGGCCCTGCTAACAGCCCAATGCGATGTGATCAATGCCCGCAGATTGAAACTGCGAAACGGGCGAACGCTTCGCGTCCAAGTCGATCCGGCTCCGCCATCGATCCACCCACCAACTAGGCGCCGGACCAAGTCCATGGACCGATTTCGTCCGAGCTAGCCGAAGGTCCTGTCTGTACCTAACGCGTGATAGACGGTCTTGAGCGTCATCGTACCTGATGCTGCCCACCCTCGCCCATCCTCGGCGGACGCGTGCACGCACGGTTACGTCGCTGCAGCCCGTTTCCGCCTGCGGGTGGTCGTTCCCTTCCCAAAGCTGTGCTCGTGTTTGCTCCGCAAACACTCCGCGCAGCAGGGAGGGAAGCTGAAGCGTCGCGATTCACTGAGAGCCGTCGCGCTGCCGCGATTTCGGAACACGCCCGCAGGAGGCGTCAGGCACCGTCGCACTTCAGAGCCTCACTTTGGTTGCTGCATTCATCAGGCGCGTTGCAACAAATGGCGCATCACGCTTCAGAGCTCTGGGCAGAAGCACCAGAGGCTGCTAACCTCGTCGTCAGTCGTG
>JBLNFG010000493.1:0-9575 GCA_050263495.1 Myxococcales bacterium
AGTGGATCCTCGCGTCGTTCGCCCAGCCACGGCGCAATACTGTCCACACGTCCCGACTTCACCAATTGCGACAGCACTAGGAGAACGCCCGCAACGAATATCAAAGAAACAGCACCCCAGCGGGTTGCCGCCGAGAGTGACCGCCAAACCAGCCGTACGCGTTCCAATTGTCCAGGTGCAGGTCCTCCAACGTCTACCCCCAGGAGAACGGCAAGCTGTTTGCTTTCCTCGGGGCTAGGCCGATAGACTTGCCCGGTTGGTATGAACTTCAGCACTACGTCGCCGAGTTCAATCAAGTCTCTCGCATCGAGCAAGCCCCGACGTAATTCGACCCCATTGATCCGAATCCCGTTCGAACTACCGTGATCGATGATCTCGTAACGGGAGGAACCAACATACTGGAGATCTGCGTGCCACCGACTAACGGACGAGTGATTCACACAGATGTCGCACTCCTCGCCTCGCCCAATTCTTTGCGGCGCATGCGCGAGCATGAACTCACGCCCTGGCGTGGGCCCGACCACCATGACTAGTCGATCGGATTGTGCAGCAAGATTCAGCGTTGTTGAGAGCGTGTCGGCGCGTCTCGGTCGGTTCGAATGCTGAGGGGCAACCGCCGCGCCTTCGTCTACGTGCAGTTCCAGCCGATAGTCGCCAAGCTGAATCAAGTCGCCGACGTTGACCGGTTGGTGGTCGACGACCCGGATCCCATTCACAAAGCAGCCGTTATAGCTGCCGAGATCGTCGAGAAACCAAGCCGCCCCTTGCTTCACCAATCTCCCGTGGCGACGTGAAATGTTGCGCTCGGTCAGCCGGATTGTGTTCTCATCAGTCCGCCCAACGCTATATTCGCTGCGTACTAGTTGGACGACTGTCGCCTGCCCTTGATCGTCCTCTATCGACAGCTTCCACATGACGGCGCGCACCATCCTCGCACCGAATTTCGTTTGCGCCAACGCGCCTTTGTCATGGGGCATGACTTTCTGGTGTAGTAGTGTGAAGGTTGAGGTTAGGTAGGCTGGCCTAATTACCAGCTTTGGCCCACTGAAGCAGGAATTCGTGAAGACCGGCCCTGAGACCTCTAAGGGCTATGTTGCTCCGCGAAGGGCAAACTCGATTCGATAATACGACGGTTACGATCGAGCGGTCTGGATCGCACCATAGACTAGTTCCGGTGAAGCCTAGATGACCAAAAGAATCGCTACTCGCCGAACAACCCGCAGTGGAGCCCGGATTGGTGGCGCCATCGAAGCCCGCGCGCAGGCTGCCACCACGGCGCCGAAGAGTCGAAAGTACTGCCGCTGAATGGGGAATTTCTGAGGGAAATCCGAGCAGCGCGTCAAGC
Source organism: Myxococcales bacterium (assembly GCA_050263495.1). Lineage (GTDB taxonomy): Bacteria > Myxococcota_A > Polyangia > Polyangiales > Polyangiaceae > FEN-1139. The sequence goes on from JBLNFG010000493.1 coordinate 1,346, forward strand.
ACCGCAGCGCCAAAGCGTGCTACCCCCGTGGCCGTTCCGAACAAGCCAGCGTGGCCTGAGCAGCCAAAGCCGCCCATAAGCCACGCGTTCTCGTCGTGCACTCGGCCCCAAACCAACCCTCCGCGCCACGGGACAACCTCGGTGGGAGCGCAGCGTACTCGGAAGCCTTGTTTCTGGCACAGCCAGGTTCGCGCAGAGCCAAGCGCCACGAGCGTGTCGGGGATTACGCCGGAAAGCCACACGTCGAGCGGTACACCAGCCCGACGCTGAATTGCTGCGCCTGCTAGCACGTACCCTAGGTCACTGTAGACGGCTGCATTCGCATTATGGACGTCTTGGCTATTGGGGGCTGCACCCTTTGCGGCACGCTGAAGCATTTCCTTGATACTTGCGGGTCGACCAGCTCGCGGTGGCCCAAAGAGTTCGATATGCGGGAGCAGTCCCGCCCGGTGCGAGAAGATTTGCTCAAGGGTTGCCTCACCCGCATAGGTTGAAGTCAGTTCAGGAAGAGCTTCTTTAAGTTGTAACTCCCAGCTGAGTCGGCCGCGACATGATTCTGTTGCCGCTGCAACGGCTATAACGGGCTTAGTTAAAGATGCGAGATCGAAGACGGTGTCTGGTGTTACGGGCCTCAGCGAGATCGGCCAATGAGTCCCTGCCGCGCCTACACCGCATTCCCATCCCTGGTTTGTTCGTCGCGCTGCAGCACATACAGCAGCGGGTGCTGCTTTCTGATCGACGACACTTCTCGCGAGTCGGTCGAGGGTCGTATCTCTTGCGGTGGTCCAACTATTTGGATTGGACGTGGTTTTGCCAGTCACTCTATCCTCTCGTTATGCTCTCAATAGGTTCTCTATCAGTCTAGCCCTTCGCTTGTGAGATCCGGATGAGTTCTGGCATGAAGTGTCTTTATTGTTCTCGTAGCTGGCAAGAGCCTTGCGTCAACAGACGCAAGTGCAGGGCGCATCGAAGACATGATGAGGAAGCTCCGATTGAGCCGCGTGCGGCAGCGCATGGCCTCTTTGTTAGGTGAAACATGGCCGAATTTGTCTGGGAAGCACGTGCTCGTACTGGAGAGGTCCGTCGCGGCAATATGTCCGCTGAGAGCACGGACGCAGTAGAGCAGCGTCTGCGCGCACAACAGCTCACCCCGGTTAGTGTGAAGCGCAAGGCTCAGGCCTTCAAACTCCAACTTGGAACGGGCGTTGGGGTGAAGGAACTGGTGACGTTTACGCGTCTATTCGCGACTATGATTGACGCTGGCGTTCCTCTGGTCCAGTGCCTGGAGATCCTGAGCAGTCAGCAGTCGAACAAGTACTTCGGCGACACACTCCGCGACATCAAGAACAGCGTCGAACAAGGATCGACCTTTAGCGACGCGCTGCGCAGGCATCCGCGCGTCTTTGACGAGCTGTTCGTCAATCTGGTGCAGGCTGGAGAGCTGGGCGGCATCCTCGATACGATCATGAATCGACTGAGCGTGTACATCGAGAAACGACAGAAGCTAATTCGGCAAGTACGCGGCGCGCTCACCTATCCAACGATTGTCGTGTGTATAGCCGCTCTCTTGCTCGTTGTTATGCTCACGTTCGTGATACCCGCCTTCGAGAGTATGTTTAAGGACTTCGGCGGTAAGGGTGGCCTCCCGAAGCTGACCCAGTTGATGATTGCGATCTCGCACGGCTTCGTGTCCTATCTTCCACTCATCGTGGTCGTGGTTGGAGGCGCAGCCTTTGCCGTGATCTACAGCTACAGGCAACCGAAGGGGAGACTCTTCTACCATAAAACCTTTTTCCAGCTTCCTATCATTGGGCCCGTGCTGAGAAAGCTGGCGGTTGCACGCTTCACACGTACCCTGGGTACACTGCTTCAATCTGGCGTTCCAATCCTCGATTCGCTTGAGATCTGTGCAAAGAGTTCGGGCAACCTCGTCATGGAGGCGGCAATTCTCTACGTCCGGCAAAAGATCAGTGAGGGGAAGAACATGGGGGAGCCGCTTGCGGAAACCAAGGTGTTTCCGGATATGGTCGTCCAGATGATATCGGTGGGCGAACAGACGGGGGCATTGGATCAGATGCTGAACAAGGTCGCTGATTTCTACGAGGAGGAGACTGATATCGCGGTGGCGTCATTGACTAGCGCGATCGAGCCCCTCCTCATGGTGGGAGTGGGAGGAATCGTCGGCATCGTCATGGTTTCGATGTACCTGCCCATCTTCTCCATGGCGGGCAATATCAAGGCAGACTAGTTCGAGAGCATGGCAATTAAGCTCGGAATCCCCGACACGTTGGCGGGAGCGACACTGCCAAGGCGGCTTCTCTGGCTCAATCTGCTGCGCTTGGTCGTGCTGACAACTCTGCTCGCCCTGACAGGGCTTCCTTTAGCCGTCAAGCATCTAGGATTGGGCACCGAATCAAGTCGATTGGCACTGTCCGCGCTCGCTGTTTCTTTCGCGGTGGCGGGCATTCTTGCTGCGCTTTTACGCAAGGGGTGGCGGCTCGAAGGAATCGCCCACACGCAGTTAATCCTGGATCAGCTGACGTGGACCGTATTCGTCTACCTAACAGGTGGCGTCGGGAGCGCCGCAACGCCGTTTTACGGCCTGACCTGTCTAGCGGGAGCAATCGCTACCGGAGTGGTCGGTGCCTGGATTGCTGCGGGTGCGGCCTTGGGCTGGTACTCGGGTTTGGCGTTGCTGACTGCATTTGGCCAGCTAGGGGCTCCGACAGATCAGGATCCAACGTTCTTCACGAGCAAACCGGACGACATCCTCTACCACTTTGGCGTCAACGTCCTCGGCATCGTAGTCATTGCTCTACTGGGAGGGTACTTGGCTGAACGGCTGCGCCTTACTGGCGGTAAACTTGTCGAAGCCGAAGAGCGAGTGAAACATGCGGAGCGGCTTGCCGTACTCGGTGGCTTGGCGTCAGGTCTAGCACACGAGATTCGTAACCCGCTCGGATCCATTGGTGGATCGGTCCGTTTGCTCGCGACGAATCACCAATTAAGCGCGGAGGATCGCCAGCTGTGCGAAATCATTCAACGCGAAACAAATCGGCTGAATGATCTCGTGTCCGACATGCTGGATTTGGCTCGAACTCGCCACGCGGAGCCCACCATGGTGGACGTGAGCGCATTGGTCGGAGAGGTCGTTGCCCTTGCTGCCGCATCAGGGCGTGCGGTCTCCGATGTCGCCCTGAACTACAGCCGACCGGAAGGATGCCTGATCATCAAAGCGGACCCTGCACAGCTGCGTCAGCTGGTTTGGAACCTGGTCAGGAATGCGGTTCAGGCGAGCACTGCCGGTGAGGAAGTCAGGGTGTCCGTTTATGGGAACGTTGGGCAACCGGCTAGACTTGTCGTCGAGGACAAGGGAGTGGGGATTGATCCGGCGCAAGTTCCAAGACTGTTTGACCCGTTTTTTACGACACGATCTTACGGAAGTGGCATCGGTCTGGCTGTAGTGCGCCGGATTGCCGACGAGCACGGGTTCCAGATCTCGGTGACGAGCACCAAGGGGCAGGGAGCAAGGTTCGAAGTCTCGCTCGGCCTTGGCCAGCGCCCCTTGAACGAGAGGCACTCAGGGGAGAGCGTTACAGTTGCGGCCTCCCGCTCCACTTAGGGTCAGTCAGAGGCAGACGGCCGGCTTGATGTCCAGATCGGATCCAAGATGGGCCGGTGAAGCGATCGTAACCCGCAGGTTACAGTCGTGCGGCGTAAGGAGTGCTAGTGACGCAGGCGCGTTCCCAGAAAGCTCAAAAAATGCGCCCAATCCAGAGATTGGGGTGCGTTCAAGAGCCCGATAAAGGTCGGCACGGGTGTTGCTAGATTGGTTGACGAGAATGCCATGACACTAATTCGAAGCTTTCGACTGATCCTCATTGCGGTTCTCCTATCGATGACGAGCACCGTTGCCTTTGCCGCCACGCCAGATGCCGAAGATTTCGTCCGCGAGCGGCACGAGCAGCTTGTAGCGCTGTTACAGCAGCCGAAAAGCTCAGCCCGAGAAGGGAAGGTGAGCTCGTCTATCGACGAAGTTTTCGATTACCAACAGCTGGCGATGCGATCGCTCGGAGACGAGTGGGCCAAGCGAACAGACGCCGAGCGCAAGCAGTTTCAGGATCTGCTTGAGCAACTGGTGCGCAAGACCTATCGCAAATCCATCAATACCACCCTCGGCTACAGCGTTGAATACCGCGGGACACGCCAGTCCGGGGAGGACACTATCGTATCCACGGTTGCAAAGCACAAGACCGACAAGAGAAAGGCTCCCATCAGCATTGATTACGTCCTCACTCCGGCTGGCAGCAGATGGCGCGCTGTGGACGTTGTGATTGAGGGCTCTAGCCTAGTCGGCAACTATCGAAGTCAATTCACCCGAATCATCAAGAAAAAGGGCTTCGCGGAGCTTATCGAGAAGATGAAGCGTAGAATAGAGGCTGGCCAATAATGCGCGGGGCCTTTCCTGCGGCGCTCCTTCACGGCTAGAGCCGCTCCACCTCAGAAAAACGGCCGAGAACCCACGGAAGAGGTGGGTACTTGGCCGTTTGGCGTCCCTGCAGGGTACGATCGCGAAACATGTCAGTGGCCCGAAAGCCGTCCAGTTGGCCGAAGTCGTTTAGGGACTCCACGTCCGGTGGTGATGGCGACGAGTCTCGCTCCCCGCTGCGGCTGAGCGTCACACGTGGGCGCTTGGGGCTGGAGATCTACCAGCCATTCGATATTGGCCCGCTACGCATCGAGCACCTGACCCAGTCTTTTGTCGGACTCAAGTTTCCACTGGACCTTTCGGGCGGAGTCCCTGCGTTTCGCCACCGTCGTGGGAACCTCGAGCGGGCCGTGATATCGACCGATCTGGACCGATTAAGGCGATGGTCTGAACCCCGGCTCCGATCTCTATATGGCGGCCTGGCTCGCCCCGTTGACCTGCACTGGACCGGGTCCGGGGCTGGCCTGGGCATAGGTGTTGTGCGCGAGTCAAGCGCCCTTGCATGGGAGGTGCACTGGGTGCCTGTGCGTGGGCACGCCAGACTGGTCATCACCAACGCGCGAGGTTGGGGCCTGCGGTCACCCGTCATGGCAGAGGTCTTAAGGGCGATGGACATTTTAGCCGGGAAATCGTTTGAGCGGCACGGCCGCACGCTCTTTCTCCGGGACGCCGGTCGCGCAATCGGGCGAACTGTTTTGCCAGCTGCTGGCGCCCGTGCGCCTGCAGTCAGCGAAATCGCTTTTGGCCCACTCTCCCTTGAGGACCAGTCCGCCAGAGTCGCCCTGGACAGCAGCTACACGCAAGCTGAGTCCAACGCCGTGAGTATGCAAGCTGTCGAGCTAGCCCGAGTGGCGAGGGAGGGCGACGAGGCGTTGGCTAGAGGTGAGCTGGATCTGGCTCGCAACCACTTCCTCTCTGCGCTTGAATCCGCTCCGCGTCAACGCGAACTCGTCCTGGCGATCGCCGAGATTGACGTCTTGATGGGGCGGATCGAATCGGCACTCGGACTAATCAGCGAGTCAATGCCTCTGCTCGCGTCCGGCGCAATTGGAGCACGGGCATTGCTCGCTCACGGTGAAACCGAAGCCGCGTGCGAGGTGCTTGAGCTGACTGCTCGCGAAGAGCGCTATCCACCGCTTTGTGCGCTCCTGCATCTCGCGCGAGCCGAGCAGGAGCCAGACAGAGGTGATCGACGACTAACCCTGGATGCAGCAGTGGCAGCAGCACCGACCCTAGCAGTCGTTCGATGGTCGCGATTGAAGGAGCGCGCTTGGGTTGGAGATGCCGACGGTGCCATGTCCGATGCCCAGCACCTGGAGGCGTGCGCAAGCGGACGCCCGGCACGATTTGCGGTCTGCCAACGTGCCGCCGAATTGCTACTGGAAGCGAGTCTGACCACGCATGCCTCCATGCTGTTTCAGCGCGCGTTGCGTTATGCGCCCGATGATCCTCGTTCGATGATAGGCTTAGCCCGATCCTTGATCGTGATTGGGCAGGGAATGAGGGCAATCCCACTGCTGGAACGCGCGGCTCAAGCTGCCGAATCTGGACCTGAACTTGGGGCGGCATTGGTAGAACTGGCGCAATTGATTGCCACCAAGCTCAACGATCTGCCACACGCTGTCGCACATTTGCGAAGGGTCCCGCAATCGGATAGATGCGTCGCAACTGCCCGGGGGCTCGAAGGTCGTTACCGATACATGCTGGGTGACGTAATTGGGGCCTCGGTGGCCTTCACCCAGGTGCGAGACTTGATCGACGTGCTCCCGCATGATGACAAGAACGCGGCGTGGCTCATTGAAGCGGCGAAGTTTGAGCGGGACGTCATGCGGGATCATGCCGCGGCCGAGCGGCATCTCGCTCTCGCCTTACGCCTCTGCCCGTCGGATACGAGAGTCAGGGAGTTCTACCGCGAAGTCGCCTCGGTGCTTGCTGCAAAGCGCCAGCGTCGAGGCGACGGAGAAAAGTCGTCTGCTTCCGAGTAGGACCTCTACTGGTCGGAGTTCCGCCGAGCTGCACTCGTTGCTTTAGACTCCGGGGGATGGAAACAAGCAAGGCCGAAACAACCCGCCGCCCATAGCCTGGATTGGAGTGGATCCCAGAGCAGGGCGTCGATGCGCGCCCGTTCAGGCGGATCATCCGCGGGACCGTCGTTATCGGAATGGATCGTGAGCTCAATGACCCGACAGGCACGGCCACTTTCTAGGTCCACCGTGACAATCTCCGCACGGTCATCCAATTCAGAAAACAAGCCCACGAACGCAGTTGGACGCTCGTGAACGAGGCCCGCGGCGATCGCCGTGACCTGTCGACAACCCGGCACCCGCTCGAAGTTGGACTGCGACGGACGGTGAATAAACAGGCCATGATCCCTCGCTGCAAATATGGCGTACTCCACGAACCCGGAGAGCAAGGGTCGAGCGCTGAGGGCAGCTTGAGTCATGCTCGGCGTCAACGCCATCTCCCTGATATCGGGACCAATCTCTGCCTTGAGCAACAACTCGCTCGAACCCTGCCACAGAGACACTCGCGGTTCGCCGAGTTCGCTCAACGCACGCATCTGCAGCCTACCGGCGTGGCTCGACACAGGGACGGGCAGGCCTTGGTCATCGTTCCAAGCCAGTAGCTGTCCTGTCTCCAGCTTGAACAGTAGCTGTGGGACCCCGGGTGCAAGCTGCCAGACCAGCGACACCACCCCTTCGCTCGAGAGACGGAGCCTTTGCAGCTGATCGCCAGCGCTGAGATTGCGCTGCCAGAGCAAGAGTTGTCCTGTTGTTGTCAGTAGCAGCAGCCTGCGAGCGTCGGCATCTAGATAGAACGCGCGTCGAAGCTTGGCGTGAAGCGGGCACTCCTCGACCGAACCGAGATCGCGCGCGCTCAAGAGCTGTGTCTGTTCACCCGTGATACATAGTATGCCGCCCACTAGCGCAAGACCCTGCAATGCCGAGTACGTGGCTGGGAGCACCATTTCTGTCCAGCGTTGATGTGACCACGGAATGTCCGCGTCATCCACGAGCAGCTCCGACATCCCCGCTGAGAATGGAATGTCATCGGAGTCGTCTTCCGATTTCAAGGGCTGGAACTGTTCGAGTTGCGAAACCAGACTCTCGAGCGGCCCGTCCGCGGCATCGTCCTGCTCTGGGTCCTCTGAAGCATCCAATGTTTGCCACTTCATCTCACCGGGTGGTCCTTGTTCGTCATCGTCGTCACTGGCTCCTTCACCATCGCGAAACGAGAAGCCTTCGGCTTGATCCGGTCCGAGTCGGTCCTCATCTGAGGAGCTCAGATCTCTCGGATCGAGGAGCGGCTCTTCCGGAACGAAGATAGCCGCGGTCCCCATTTCGTCCGGATCGTCCGGATCCGAGGGCTCTGGCAGTCCGTCTTGAAGGAAAGGGTCAGAGAGTCCTTCGTCCTCGTCTGGTTCGCTATCACCAGGCTCCGAGTCAACGGGCGTTTCACGTTGTGGAGCGGACGGTTCTGGCTTGGATGGATTCGGAGCAGGTTTGTCTGATGCCGGCGCACTCATTGGGGTGATTGCGATCATAGACGGTCCTATGGCCTGCGACCACCTCGACAGGTGAATTGCTCACCTCAAACTGCAGATTTCCCGCATTCACCTAAGAACCACCCCAATTCGTGGCACGAGGTGCGGCTTGAGTGAGCCCAATTTCGAGTAGCGCGAGTTCAGCGCTGAATGGCCGACGCAGAGCTCTGTCCGCACGCACGGGTCATGCTCGACTT
>JBLNFG010000494.1:0-8102 GCA_050263495.1 Myxococcales bacterium
TTCCCGAGTCGGTTCCACTGAGCGAACAGCAAGGAGAGTCGTTTACGGCGTTGGTTCGTACGATGCAGCGGCTTCTCGCGCCCGACGGCTGCCCATGGGATCGTGAACAGACTCCACTCACATTACGCCGCTACGTGCTCGAAGAGGCTTGCGAGGTAATTGACGCTATCGACTCGGGTGACACCGATCACATTTGCGAGGAGCTGGGGGATCTCTCTCTCCAAGTGGCGTTTCTCTCGGAACTCGCAAGGGCCCAGGGCCAGTTTGGTCCGGATGACGTGATGCGCACCATCGTTCAGAAGCTGGTACGACGTCATCCTCACGTCTTTGGTGACGCCGTCGCGGCAGATGCAGAGGCCGTCGTCACGAATTGGAATCGGATCAAGCAGGTCGAGAAAGGCGAACGACGACTGTTGGACGGCCTTCCGCGTTCTTTACCCGCGCTACATCGAGCCCAGCGGATCGGCGAACGCGTCGAGAAAGTTGGATTTGACTGGCCGAGCCCGGAAGAGTCCTACCGCAAAGTCAACGAAGAAACCGAGGAGTTGGCGGAAGCGGTCGAGCAAGGACAGAAGGAGCGGATCGAGGCGGAACTCGGGGACCTGCTCCTGGCGCTGGTCAATTACTCACGGCACTTAGGCGTCGATGCAGAAACCGCACTGAGAAAGTCAGTTGACCGTTTCGATTCGCGTTTCCGACACGTCGAGAATCAAGTCGTAGAACGCCATGGGGGGTGGCCCGCGCCGGACAGGCCCAAGCTCGCACTCTCTGAACTCGAACAGTACTGGCAAGAGGCAAAAGAACGTGAGGAACGATGACGGACCGCGTACACGATCGCTCAGATTCGGACGACAGCAGCGCAGCCCCGCAGGTAGTTCAGCGCGACGCAACCAAGAGTCGAGATGCGCAGCCCGCTGAGCTGCATCCAATCGCGCGACTTCCGGACGAGTGGATCACCGTGCTTCAGTCCTGGGGTGAGCGTCCGTTTCGTGCGCGTCAAGTATTCCGATGGATCCACGCTCGGGGCGTGACTGAGCCGACACTCATGACCGATCTCTCGAAGTCGCTCAGGGCACGTCTCAAGGAGGACGGAATCGGGACAGTGAGCGAGCTCGACGAAGTACGTACTGCGGCTGACGGCACTCGTAAGCTGCTCTTGCGTCTTAGCGACGGGCGACGCGTCGAATGCGTCCTGATTCCAATGACGGATGGCGGAGCTGACGCAGACGACTGGGACAGCTTGGATGACGCAGGTTCCGTCAGTGAAGAAGAATCAGACTTTGAGCCGCTCAGCGGCGGCGAACAACTTGCTGCGCGCATCGTGCAGAGCTCCCAAGATAAGAAGAAGCGTCGCGTCACGCTCTGTGTCTCAACTCAGCATGGTTGTGCCATGGGTTGTGTCTTTTGCGCGAGCGGGCGCAGTGGTCTCGGTCGTGGACTTGGTGCAGCAGAGATCGTCGGGCAAGTTCTCGAAGCTCGTCGCCACCTCGCCTCCGATGAACTCTTGACCAATCTGGTCTTCATGGGAATGGGCGAGCCACTGCACCACTATGACGAGACTGCACGCGCGATTCGCCTGTTGAGTGAGGACGATGGCGTTGGGCTTGGTCTGCGCCGCATGACGGTGAGCACGGTTGGGCTCGTGCGTGGCATTGAGCGCTTAGGCAGAGACTTCGATGGCAAGGTTGGGTTGGCAATTTCGCTGCACGCGCCGAACGACGAACTGCGGTCACGACTCGTGCCGATGAACGAACGGATTGACTTGGCGACCCTAATCGGCGCACTGCAGCGCTATCCGTTGCCACGGAGGCGTCGCATCACCATCGAGTACATTCTGATTGCCAACGTCAACGATACTCGGCAGCACGCTCAGGAGCTCGGTCGCCTGCTGCGCCCTTTGAGAGTCAAGGTGAACCTGATCTCGATGAATCCGGTCGAGGGAACTTCCCTGCTAGGTTCATCGAGCGAGCACGTGTCACAGTTCCGCGATTGGGTTGCGAGTGAGGGCTACAGCTGTTTCGTTCGAACCCGTCGCGGCGACGAGGTTTCGGCCGCATGCGGCCAGTTGGCTTTGCGCAACCCTTCAGCTCCAAGGTAGCCCACATGCAAGGACAGCACGATCAGTTCAGTTGGCTGAGCCAGGCGCGGGCGTGGTGTGAAGCTGATCCCGATCCAGAGACGGCCGGAAGTATGCGGTCGATGATTGAGGCCGAGGACGAGTCGGCACTCGCCAGTTGCTTCGTACCTCCGCTTGAGTTCGGAACCGCGGGGCTCCGGGGCGTCGCAGGGCCTGGGCCCGCGAGGATGAATCTCGCGGTGATTCGGCGCGTGACACGGGCTCTGGCCAGCGTCGTTGAGGAGCATCGCTCCCGTGTCGACAAACCTGCGGAACACGCTCCGGGGCCAATCGTGCTTGGCTTTGACGGTCGCGTGGATAGTCAGCGATTTGCCCGGGAAGCTGTGGGCGTGCTGGCGGAAGCCGGCGCGCGGGTTGCGTACTTCGCGCACCCTGTCCCGACGCCGCTGGTTGCGTTTGCGGCTCAGCGCTTGGAGGCACCAGCTGCCATTGTCGTTACCGCGAGCCATAATCCCAAAGAGTACAACGGCTATAAGGTGTATGGCGATGAGGCGATCCAAATTGTGCCGCCCTTCGATGCCGAGGTTGAGGAGCAGGTGCGTGCGCTTGGGGGCGCGCGAGACATTCGTTGCTCGACCGTCGCGTTCGACGGCGTCTTGACGCAGGCTCAGCCTGTTCAAGCATCCATCAGCGACGGGTACGTTCAGACGGTGCTCTCTGCACGCGTTGCGGGTGCCAAGGCTGGACCGGTTCGCATTGCCTATACACCCCTGCATGGGGTGGGCGGGGCTTGGGTGGAACGCGTGTTCAAGCTAGCTGGCTACGCGGATCTTCATGTCGAGCCGAGCCAGCGCGACATTGACGGTCGATTCCCGAGCCTCATTTTTCCGAATCCTGAGGAACCCGCCACGTTAGAACTCGGGCTGCGGCTTGCTGCGAGCATTGACGCGGATCTTCTATTGGTGAATGATCCAGACGCCGATCGAATGGGCGCGGCAATTCGCATCGCATTGGGTCAGTATCGGATCCTCAGCGGTAACGAAATTGGGCTAATTCTGACTGATTTTGTGCTGGCCCATGCCCCGGCTGCTCAAGATCGGATTGTCACATCTACAGTCGTCTCTTCGCCCATGGTGCACCGAGTTGCCCACCACTATGGCGCGCTTTCGGAGACTACGTTGACGGGCTTCAAGTGGTTGTGGACAGCCATGCGACAGCTTGAAGCACGAACTGGTAAGCAGTTCGCGCTGTGCTGGGAAGAGGCGCTGGGCTATTCCACGCATCCCGGGGTTCGAGACAAGGACGGAATCGCCGCTGCCCTCATGGTTGCCGACTGGGTGTCGGAATGTAAAGCGTCGGGGATCACGCCGCGCGCTCGTTTGGCGGAACTATACCGTTCTCACGGAGTTTGGGGAAGTGTCCCAAGAAGCATGATCCGCAGCGCGACGACCGGTGTGGCGGAGATACAAGGGATGATGCGGCGGCTCGTCGAGGAGCCGCCGCGTGAACTCATTGGACGTAGAGTCACCTCGGTTCAGGACTTCAATTATGGAGCCACAGACAGGCCGCCGTGGTTAGGCGCGAGCAATATGGTCCTGCTCGAGATTGACGGGGGCGCACGCATTGTCGTCCGTCCTAGCGGCACGGAGCCGAAGCTGAAGCTGTATGCCGACGTAGAAGAAACCCTACGCCCCGCGGAAGACCCCCTATCTGCGGTAGAGCGCGCCAAGGGCGTCGCCGACGCGCTCAACGCCGCGTTGGCATGTCGGCTGGAAGCGGTCGAGTAGAAGACCTCCACACGGCGCTGGTGCGGGAACAGCGGAGTTCCTAACCTAGAGCTCGGTCGAATCGTACGGAACGACGGTTACCGACGAGAGATTTGCGACCGTTGACAGCATCTGCTCTTGCAGCTGCTGTGCCGATCCGACTACCGCAATCACCAGCCGCGTCGGATCGATTCGGGCGCGCAGTGCCGCGTTGGTCTCTTCGAGCGTCACTCGCGAGACGCGGTCCTCGTAGTCGGTATAGTAGTCGTCCGGCAGCTCCAGGAGAGCCGTGTCGAGAGCAAGACCAAGCCGCTTGGCTGCCGTGTCAATGCTGAATGCGTGGGAACGCATCAGGGACTTCTTCGCAAATGACAGCTCCTTGGGCGTGATGCCATTGTCAACCAATTGGTCGAGTAGGTCGAGCTCGAGCTTGATGCAGGCCGCCGCATCGTCTTTGCTTGGAAACGTCCAGAGTGTCAGCGACTGTCGAGACTGGTCGATTGGCAACGATGCATAGGCGCCGTAGGACCAACCGCGCTCAACGCGAATCTGTTGCATCAGGCGCGAGGAGAACGTGCCACCGAACACTGTCATTGCGACGTGCAGCGCCGTGTGGTCGAGATCAGTTGGTTTGGTTCCTGCTAAACCGATCAAGATCTGCGTTTGGGCTCGGTCGGGCTTGTCGACGATTACCAAACGCCGTCCTTCAGGGATTTCTGGATCTCCCAATCGAGGAATAGGCGGAGCTCCGGTCGCTACCGGCGCGATGATTCGCTCGGCCAGGCGAATCGCCTGGTCCACCTCGATATCTCCGGACATTCCCAAGACCAGCCCCTCGCGGTTCCGCGTGGCGCGATCGTGTTCCAGGAGGAGGGAATGAGTGATGCGCTCAATCGTGGCGAGCGTACCCGTCGCGGTGCGCGCGTAGGCGTGACTCGGGTACAGTGCTCGGCGCAGGGCACGGTGCGCTAGGGAGCGGTCATTGTCCAAGCCCTCGATGATTTCCGCCCGCGTTTCTCGCTTCAAGCGCTCGAACTCTTCGACGGCCAAGCTTGGGCGTCCGATGGCATCTGAAACCAGTGAAACGAACCCATCCAAGGATCGTGCGATGACTGCCCCGCTAAGAGACACCGATGCGTAGCTGACATCGGAGCCAAGCGACGCACCGAGCAGATCCAATTCCGACTCGATATCCTGGAGCGGTCGCCCTCCAGCCGTGCGCCGAGCAAGTCGCGATAACAGTCGGGAGGCTCCTTCGTGACCAGGCGGGTCCAGGACTGCACCACCCCGGTGCGCGACTGAAACCGAGACCAGCGGCAAGGCGTGACTCTGCTCGACGAACAGTGGGACGCCGTGGACATCCGTGCGCAGCGTGGTTGTTTTGGATTTCATTGCGCGCCCTCATGCTGTCCGTTGTTAGAAGAATTGCCACTTCTGCGGACGAGTATCACCGTGCGCGCCTCGCTGGAAAGGTAACGTCGAGCGACTCTCAGCAGGTCGCTCGCGTCCACCCGCTGCATCAGTTCGAGTCGTTCGAATGCTGCGGCGGGGCGACCTAGCAGGGTCTCATAGAAGCCAATGGTTGATGCTTTGCCGTCTACGGTATCTAGACTCGCCAACAATCCGAGTTCGATCCGGCTGAGCGCGCGCGCGATCTCCTCGGCATCGACGGGTTGCTTCCGCACCTTCTCGAATTCCTCGTCGACGACAGCCAGCAATTCCTCGGCACTGTGGTCGTCGCGGGCCGTAACGGAGACCTCGATCAAACCGGGATCGCGGAAAGGGCCGACGAACACCCGGACATCAGCCGCGATCTCGAGTTCGTGCACGAGCCGCCGCACCAAGCGGCTTGGCCTACCTCCACACAGCACCTCCGAGAGCACACCGAGAATGATATGATCATGGTCGCCCAGCGCGGGGCCACGGTAACCAACCAAGACCTTCTCCGTCGGCGTCGGTTTATCCACTACGACACGACGCTCCGTCGTCTGCGCCGGTTCCGGCTCAATATCTTCAACCGGCAGCTGGCTAGATTGTAACGGTGCGTAGGCTTCGCCAATTCGCGCGATAAGCGAGTGTAGCGAGAAGTCGCCGACCACCACGACCGTCGCGTTGTTTGGCGCGTAATACGTGCGGTAGAACTTCGTGCAGTCTTCGGGACAGAACCCCATAATGTCTGGCATCCACCCGATCGTGGGCCAGTGGTACGAATGCTTGGTGAAAGCGGTCGACCAAAGTAGTTCGCTGGTTGCACCCTCGATATCGTCATCCACCCGATATCGTCGTTCGTTGGCGACCACGTCTTTCTCCGTGGACACCTGCTTTTCGGATAGGCTTAAGTGCTGTAGGCGCTCCGCCTCTAGCTCGATCACGAGCTTTAGCGCATTCGCTGGGGCATTCACCGTGTACTGGGTAAAGTCCAACCAGGTCGATGCATTCGTCTCGGCACCGGCCTCCTCGAGCTGATGGTCATATTGCCCGGGCCCCAGGTTCTGAGTTTCCCCGAACATCAGGTGTTCGAAGAGGTGCGCCAGGCCTGTCTTCCCAGGCTGTTCGTGCCGAGACCCGACGCGGATCCACGTATGAAAAGACAGGACCGGCGCCGAATGGTCCTCACAACACAAGAGCGTCAGCCCGTTGGCATAAGCAAATCGGTCGACGCGTAATGACGGCCCGAACTCGACCGAGCCTCGATAGATGGGACGGTGCTCGAGGGGTACGCGCTCGAGGGCTTTTCCCACATGGGTATCGCTAAGACGACGAGGAATAGGGGTTATCGACATGGGCGCCTAGGTATCCAGTTTCAGGATGGCGAGGAATGCCTCTTGTGGGACCTCGACGTTGCCGACAGACTTCATACGCCGTTTGCCCTCTTTTTGTTTCTCAAGAAGCTTGCGCTTGCGCGAAATATCGCCGCCATAACACTTCGATGTGACATCTTTTCGCATCGCTTTGATTGTCACTCGGCTAATGACGCGCGTTCCGATCGCGGCTTGAACTGCAACTTCGTATTGCTGGCGTGGGATCAATTCCTTGAGCTTGCTGGCCAAGTCGCGGCCGCGCATGTAGGAATTGCTCCTGTGAACGATCACGCTGAGGGCATCGAGTGGCTCGCCATTGACGAGGATGTCGAGCTTAACCAGGTCGTCCTCACGATACCCCGTCAGCTCGTAGTCGAGGCTTGCATAACCACGCGAAACACTCTTCAGGCGATCATGAAAGTCTAGAATAACCTCCCCCAATGGGAGCTCGTACGTCACAATCACGTGATCGGTCGTCGCATAATGGATACCAAGTTGGATCCCTCGGCGCTCCTCGCATAGCGTCACCACGGGTCCGACGTGCTCCGATGGTACGTGGATCGTGACCTTCATGATCGGCTCTTCAATGCGCTCGATCTCGCCAACCGGTGGCATATGCGACGGGTTGTCGACCACGACGACTTCTCCCGTCTTCTTGGTGGTTCGGTACACGACGCTCGGCGCGGTGGTGATCAGCTCCAGATTGTACTCTCGCTCCAAGCGCTCTTGGATGATCTCCATGTGGAGCAGACCGAGGAAGCCGCACCGGAAACCAAAGCCCAACGCGTCGGACTTGTCGGGTTCGTACTGAAACGAGACGTCGTTCAGGTGGAGCTTACTCAGCGCATCCCGAAGGTTCTCATACGCGGCGGCGTCGGTGGGGAACACGCCCGCATAGACCATCGGCTTGACTTCCTGAAATCCCGGCAGCGGCACTTCCGCGGGACGTGCAGCAAGCGTGATTGTATCGCCAACGCGAGTCTCCTCGACGCTCTTGATATTGCCCGCCACAAAGCCCACTTCCCCCGGACCGAGTACTTCGAGTTCGGTGGGGTGGGGGGCGAAGCAGCCCATGTAGGTGACCTCGAACTTGCGACCCGAGGACATCAGCAGAATGGCGTCGCCCCGCCGCAGGGTTCCCTCAACCACGCGAACGTTCATGGTGGCACCGCGATAGCTATCGTACCAGCTGTCGAATACCAAGGCTTTCAGCGGGGACTCAGCGCTACCGCCCGGCGGAGGGATGTGTTTGACGACAGCCTCGAGCACCTCTTTGACGCCTTGCCCGGTCTTGCCGCTCGCCATGAGCGCCCCGCTACAGTCGAGCCCAATGATCTCCTCGATCTGATTCGCTGCACGATCCACGTCCGCCGAGGGGAGATCCACTTTGTTCAGCACCGGCACGATTTCGAGGTTGTTTTCCAGTGCCAGGTATACGTTTGCGACGGTCTGTGCTTC
>JBLNFG010000495.1:0-3084 GCA_050263495.1 Myxococcales bacterium
ACCGATGTGCGCAACGTCGTCGCGTTCATCAAGCACCACTTTCGAGCTGGATCTTAGCGTTGGCGCGCCAGCTGCTCGAACTGGCGCGCTTGGCGAGCCCGTTCTTATGGTTTGTTCGGCGCGGTGACGGCGGGTGGCGCTTTGGCTGGCGCGAATCGACCTAGAACCTTCACGGATTGCAGATTCGACGGCAAGAAACGGTCAAGTGCCCCTTCATACCAACGATAGGCTACGAGCAACACCAGGAACGCAAACACGACGCGTTTCCAGGGCGGCCCCTTATCGGCGTACAAATCGCGCGAATCACGCCGCGATCCCGGCGGCAGCTTCGGCAGCTTCGTGAGCGTCGACCCAAACGAAAAGTTGACCTTGGCGTGCGCGTTGATCGCCCACCCATTCGCATCGAGAATTGGCCCGAGATTTCGCTTACGCAACGTGACGTAAGCGAGCACCACGGACGGGAGCGAGATCAGAAGCATCACACCGATGACGGCGCCAACGGTGGCAAGAGGTCCCATCTTGATGACCCCGGTCGCGTACCCGACCACGGCTGTAATGAAAGCGCCCAGGGCACCAACGGCAACGCCTAGTGCCGCGACGGCGCCGACGTCCACCTTCTTCGGCTCGGCTGCAGCCTTGTCCGTATTGACGGCTGCAGTGGCAGTCGCGTTTAAACTACCCGTTGCCTCACTATCCGCGGTAGCAGCGCGCTTTGCCACCTGCACCTCGATCATGCGCACGAACTTCTTGTACGGAGCCCAAAACGCCTGTCGAATGCTGATCGGGTTGTCGACGATCTTGGTGACCGTGGCGTCCCAATCGCGTCCCTTGCGATCGTAGAACAAGCCGTTACGACCGACCATCAAGTTGTCGCTGTCGCCATTCGTGACAGCCACTACGATATGCATCTTTTCGCCGGTCGCTGGTCGGACGCAATCGGCGTAAACGAGGTAAGCGCCTGCAAGGCCGGCCATGCCAGCGTGCTTTGACGGATCTTCGACGCGCAAACACAAGCTGCATGCGCGTTGGTCGAGATAGAGCGTCCCGCACTGAAACACGGCTGGCTCGGTTCCGTTGTAGAAGTCAGCAAAATTGACGAAATTGGTGCAGAGCAGATAGAGGTCGCGATAGTAGCGGACCAGGCGCTCAACGTTCTCGAGATTTTCAGCTTCAGCCTTTAGCGCCTCATCCTGTTTGATGAGCTCAACCAACGAGCTCTGGGTGCGAGAATCAAGGATCTCCCGAATCCGCGGTTCGCCCAGTTTTTCTACGCGGGCGCCTCGCTTGGCTGCCAGCCATGACTCGTAACCCGAAAGACGCTTGTTCAACGTGCCCCAGTCATCCTCGGTGAGCACCGTCTTGCTCGCACCCAGCAGAGGCGTCACGGCTTGCTCGTACAGATCCCTGAGTGCAGCGGCATGCGCGGGGTTGACGCCGGAAAGCAGCGCGAGCCCCTTGCCGGCCGCGGCTTGTGCCAATGGGAATCCGGCGAGTTCCTTCGCACTCAGACTCAGATCACGCGTCACGAACTCCAGGTACTCGTCCTCCTTCCGACTGAGAACGCTAGAGAGGCGAGCGTCGAACGCTGCCAGCCGACACCGCGCGAAGTAGTCGTCGACCTTAGCGCGAATTGACGACACCGCGGCCGCTGCAGCCGCGGTTTTCTCGCGACCTAGAGACAAAACACTCGGGTCGGATGTGACTTCAGCCTGCCAGGACGCATATGCGTTGAGCTCCTCAAAGAACGCACTGAGCTTTTCCGCCGAGACTCCGGGTGCTCCGGAGCGGTCGAGGTCGCTTCCGACGCAATCGATCGCATCCCGGACCACCCGCTTTGAAAACTCGTCCTCCGTCGTGAGCTCCGTGATGATGCCGTCACCGTTGAATCGCGTGTTCGCGAAGATTCGAGCGGGATCGGTAAGGTCGTCCGCACGAATGGCGTCATCACCTTTCTTGCCAAGGTTGTTGAGCACCTGACGGGCTGCCGACAGCAGCGTTTTACCGTCTTCCGTGCTGTCGTCGATGGCGCGCAAGGGCAGCGAATCCTCGCCCTTCAGGAGGTCGTCAGGATCTTTCAGGTGCTTGCAGGCGAACTTTGCTGCAGTCATGAGCTCGGGGGCTCGAACGCGACCGTCTCGGTCAGCATCGATGAGCTCGAGCGTCCTTGCATCGATCTCGAGACCACTCGTTGGACACGCTAAGGCGACCCAGAGCTTTTGATCGAGTTTGTCGAGGTTCTGCAGATCAGCCCCGCGCGCGAGTTTGACCTGGTCGAATCCACCGGCCCGAAAGAACGTCCAATTCACCTGAGTAGCCATTTTCCCGGTCGTACTACATTCTCAGTTTCCGATCTACCGGCGTGGATGTGGACTGTTCCCATCAACCCATGCTCGGCCCCCCGCTTCGAATGCGGGCATGTTGTCGAAATACTTCCCGAATAACGGTCCTCCGCGTGTACGCGCCGGGTCGCGACCGCTCAAAAGCCAGTGCGCACGGCAGCGACGTGCATGAGGGTACCAACGCTGCCGTGTGCTTGTTCTTCTCATGGTTGCAGCCTGAGAGATCCCCTCAATTTCTAGCGAGAAATGGCGCGATTGTTTCGCGGAGCAGAGGAAATGGCACAGGAAGTTCGGAAGGTCGGAAGAAACCCTTTCGCTCTTCCCCCCTTACTGTGCAATCAAAATGAGGGGATGCTTCAGGGTTGCAACTTGAGAATCGTAGAGGTTCTAGTGAATGGCCGCGCTCATCGGGTTGTCCCCGCTTGGTCCTCGCGTCGTGTCCATCCCAGTGTTCATCGCGGCTGGAGGAGTCACACAACGAGTTCAACTCATTGTTTGTCGCTACGGGGGTAGGCTCTCGGCGCCCTCAACTCCTCTTATCGGCAGTGAAGAGTGGTCGCCCGAGGTGTTCGCCACGCGAGTCGCGGTCCCTGAAGTCACGCGTCAGCGGACTCACGTCGCAGCATCGACCAGGGACTGCCGCAAGAGATCCTGTACTGGGACGAGCAAACCAAAAGAAACCGTACCACGTGAAGTCCAGTCGTCGCGCTTACGCCATGCGCTCCTCTTCGCGGCTGAAGATGGA
>JBLNFG010000496.1:0-3165 GCA_050263495.1 Myxococcales bacterium
TCCGTAGGGCTGCTGCAGCATGAGCCCTCGGAATCCGTCGGAAGTGGTGACCACATCGCGAGTGCACACGATGTTCTCGTTCCACGTGGTCCCGTTGACGATCTCGAGGTCGTCCTTGTTGCTGGCGATCGCAGGAACGTCCGCGGTGGCGTACTTGATACCGTCGCTTCCGCTGCCGCTTGCCCAGGCCCAGTTCGCCTGTCCACTAGTCACGGAGTAGGTCCCGGTTCCGCCTTTCGAAGCGACGGACTTACTGGGCATGAACGCTCTCGTGTCGTTGACGTAAAGGTTGCGTAGCTTCGTGGTGCGATTGAGTGCCGCCTTGTAGAGTTTGTCGCTGTGCTGCGCCCAGCCCGTAACCTTCGTGGCGCCATTCAGGACCGGCGTTTCACCGGGATACGCGTGATAATAGATGCGATATCCCTTAGTGCCGGAGTCCTGTGGACCAAACCCGATGGTCGTCCCGATGGGGTACGTACCGCCTCTCAGGTAGACGTAGATGTCGCCAGTCATGTTGGTGTTGACCGAGCGAACGACGTCGCGGGCCTTTGGAATGGTTTGGAACGGGGCAGCTTCGGTCCCCGGATTGTCGTCGCTGCCCGCAGGTGAGACGTAGTAGTAAGCCTGCGCTGGCGGCTTCGCCGTTAAGCCAGCCATTCCCGTCGCGCCGCCCGCGGCTGCGCCGCCGGTGCCACCATTGCCGGTGCCACTGGTTGGAATGCCAGCCGCCGAACGGCTGACACTTCCTCCTGCTGCCCCCGAACCTCCGCTCGATTTGCCGCCCGCGCCGTTGCTCAGACTGCCACTCGAACCGGGATTGCCTGTCCCGCCGTTGACTGTGCTCGAATTGCCACGAGCACTGCTGCTCGCGGTAGCGCCACTGGCGCCGCCGCGCGTATAAGCGATCGCGCCACCATTGTGAGCGGAACTGGCGCCGCTGGTGCGGCTCGGGGTGCTGTCACCGACCTCGGACTGGGTGGTCGAGCTCTCTGCCGATCCGCACGCCACCAGCGGCGCGATAAGCAGGAGGATGGTGGAGAAGGTTGGTAGTCGGTTCATTGTCATGACTTCCCTTCCGAAGCATCCCTGGACGTTCGGATTGCTGTCCTCGCTTCGGTTCGTGACACCGCAATTGCGTGCCGAGAAAGGCTCGCGGCTTGGTAGGAGCCAACAACCTGCGCGATGTGCGTTCGTGGGGCGCTGGAAGTTCCGGATCTCGTGAAGTGAGGCTCAGATCAGAGTTACTCTCGTACAATTTTGAAGGCAGGACCACTGTCCATGATTCCAAACGATAGGGGTGGACCTCCAGTTGCTCCACCCAACGCTGACGAGTTGATAGAGCCGCCCGGCATTGCTTGAGCCCCGGCAGTCCCGTCCGAAGCCGGGGGCGACCAGCTGTCGGGTGCTTCGACGGAACAACCAGAACTGCTGGCAAACGCCATCAATGCCGTCGTGGCAATCCACGCGTCTGCAATCTCGAAGCCATCCGTGACCGCGAGCTTCCGAAGGATATCTGAGCCGATCGTTCGAGTCCGGTTCTGTTCGACCCGTTGCCGCGAGTGCACCCGGGGTGTTACTGAGCGCGCGCTTCCATTCGCCGACGCAGAGCATGAAGAAGTCAAACCCGTCCGTAGCTGAGCCGTGATCGGCAACGTGGCCACGGGACATGGTGGAGTTGTGCGGGTCATTGTCTCGTTTTCAGCATCTCGTCAATTCGTCCGATCAGCGCACTTCGAGGGAATCGCTCGCGAAACGCGGATCCTGCTCGCTCTGCTTCAAGGACGCGTCCGAGACCAACCAATGCTTTGATGCGCAAGGCCTCTCGCTCCTCGGTCAGGACACCATGGCGGTATAGACGCCGATGCTCCGCGATGATCGCAACTGCAGTGGAATACTCATGCCGAGCCACCGCCTGTCGCGCGGACTGCAAGACTCGCAGCTCCACCGCGAAGGCCTCACCGTTCGTGGCGCTTGTAGCTCGGTCGGCCTGCGTCTGGTGGGAGACGCGTGGACTGTGAACTACCGTTTCGGAGTTGCTGGAGGCCGACAGCGTCGATGCCGGCACTGGGATTAGCGCGACGACCACCGACGGCGCTGGAACCAGTTGCGATACGCCAGGGCTCGCACTCCAACCTTCCGCAACGACCTTCGCAGTGCTCCCACTTCTTGATTGATATCCCACGACGAAGCCAGCGGCACACAACCCAGTTAGCATGACGACCGCGGCTGCGGTCAAACCAAGACTCAGCCGACGCGGGCTCGGTGTAAGCACTTCCAGCGGCAGAGTCGCATAGTGCTCCAATGACAGCATGGCTCGTTCGAGGATGCGATTTTGGAGTGCTAGCGACACCGTAGGTGCCTCTCGCTCGGCTGCAAGCAACGCTTCGAAGCCGGAGTCGCGGTTGTTGAAAATCAGCCGTTGCATTGACTACCCCCCGCCCAGCAGCGATGATACCGCCGCGGCAAATTCCTTACGCGCCGTTCTCAATCGCGAGTAACCCGTAAAGCGATGGATCGAGAGGCTGACAGCGATCTCTCCCATGGGGAGTTTGTCGATGTCATGCATGATGAGGACTGCGCGTCGTTGCATCGGTACGCGTTTGAGCGCGCGCAGGACCGACGCACGCAGCTGGTTCGCTTCCAATGTTTGATCAGGCAATGGTCCGGTACCACTGGTCTCCATTACCGCATGCAGCACTTCTCTCCGTCGCTTGCGAAAGTGGTTTGCTGCGACACGAAACGCGATCCCGAAGAGGTATGCATGAAGCGGGCGCGTCGGGTCGTACTTCTCCCACGATTGAAACAAGACGATGAACACCTCGTGCGCCAAGTCTTCAACGTCGTTTGGGGATACGCCCAACCGCCGCAACGTTCGGATCACGTAGTGAAGTTCGCGCCGGAATGTTTGGACGCACGGATGCTCCGTTTGCTTGTCCGTGCCTCCTGGCTGCGGGGCAGGCCGGGTCGAGATCAGGCGCAGAGAAGCCATGCTTACTTAGGCTATTGTCGCGAGGCGCTGGAGCTTGCTACGGAAAGATGGCTAGACTACCGATCCCGGCGGGAGCGACAGGTTCCCAAAAAAGGGGTACCCGACCATCCTGTGCTCACTCCAGGTTTGCACCCGAAGCCACAGGAATCGGGGCAGACGAAGACCGAGATCACCAT
>JBLNFG010000497.1:0-3969 GCA_050263495.1 Myxococcales bacterium
GGCTCTCAATCAAGAGAGCGGCTCGACAAGGTCTTGTCTGAACTTCTGCCAGAGGTATCTCGAGCAACGGTTCAGCGCTGGATAGAAGAGGGGCGGGTTACGGTCAATGGCGGGGCATGCCGCGCCCGCGACCGTGTTAGGCCAGGTCAATCGGTTGAGGTCGTGCCTGCCGCCCCACCGCCCACGCACGCCGTCGGAGACCCATCGGTGCGCTTCGACGTTCTCTATGAAGACGAGTACCTGCTAGTCGTCAATAAACCGGCGGGACTCGTCGTGCACCCCGCCAAGGGACACGCGGACGGCACGCTAGTGAATGGACTCGTAGCTCGCTACGACTGGGATTGGCCCGAAGACGATCCATCGCAAGATCCGGCGGTTATTCGCCCGGGGATCGTGCACCGCATCGACAAAGACACGAGCGGTATACTGGTCGTCGCAAGGACCGAGCAGGCGCGCGAGGGGCTGAAGGAACAACTCCAAGCGCACCAGATGGGGCGCAAGTACCTTGCCATTACGATTGGTGCGCCTCGGGTGACGACGATTCGGACGGCGTACGGACGCCACCCGCGCTCGCGACTGAAATTCACCTCCCTCGTGCGAGAGGGCAAGCTGGCGATCACTCATGTTTGTGCCGTCGAGGTACTGGCCACGGGCGCGGCAGCACTCGTGGAATGTAGACTCGAGACTGGTCGAACTCACCAAATCCGCGTGCACCTATCGGAGCAGGCGAGGACTCCACTCTTGGGGGATCCGCTCTATGGCACACGAGTCGGCTCGCCCGTGATAGTCGAGGCAGGACGACTGATCGGCAGACAAGCGCTCCACGCCGCAGAATTGGCTTTTCAGCACCCGGTGACCGGCGAAGCGCTGGCCTTCAAGGCCCCCCCGCCTGACGATTTTCGCCGAGCCCTGGATTACTTGCGCGGCTGCGGTTCAGGTGGCTGATTGTTCGCGCTGACCCGAGAGCGATGGGTGGAATTTAGTGATGCAAGAGCCGCAGATTTCGTCGGACACCGAGCTACTGGATCAATGCGCGAATAGTTGCAGGATCCTGCGAGAGCAAATTGGGCGAGTGGTGGTGGGTCAAGAGAAGGTCGTCGATGCGATGCTCGTGACTCTGCTCGGGCGTGGACATGCCCTACTCGTGGGCGTACCAGGGTTAGCCAAGACGCTTCTAGTGTCGAGCCTTGCGCAGTGCTTAGGCCTGAGCTTCGGTCGTGTGCAATTCACCCCTGATTTGCTGCCGGCAGACATTACGGGCACGGACGTGCTCAACGATGTCGAGGTGGCACAGGGGCGGCTGCGTCGCGAGGTAGAGTTCCTTCCAGGGCCCATTTTTCGGCACCTCGTGCTCGCCGACGAGATCAATCGTACGCCGCCAAAAACCCAAGCTGCGCTGCTGCAGGCAATGCAGGAACGGCAAGTCACCGCCGGCGGTCAGACGCACCACCTTCCTGATCCATTTCACGTGTTCGCGACACGCAATCCGATTGAGCAGGAAGGAACCTATCCACTTCCGGAGGCGCAGCTCGACCGGTTTCTGTTGGAAGTCCACGTGGACTATCCG
The DNA here is from genome assembly GCA_050263495.1 of Myxococcales bacterium. Taxonomy (GTDB): domain Bacteria; phylum Myxococcota_A; class Polyangia; order Polyangiales; family Polyangiaceae; genus FEN-1139. The sequence goes on from JBLNFG010000497.1 coordinate 1,568, forward strand.
TCCGAGGCAGAGGAGACCGAGATCGCGCATCGCACCACCTCAGGCACGCTCGCGCAACTCGAGCCCGTCGTGTCAGAAGCAGAGGTGAGGCAATTCGGAAGACTTGTTCCGAAGATCCCGATCACGGCCCAAGCCGTTGAGTTGGCGGTACGTTTGACTCGCGCCAGTCGACCCACGTCGGCTGATGCCATCGCCGAAGTTAAGCGCTACGTGCGCTTCGGTGCGGGGCCGCGTGGAAGCCAGGCATTGGTTTTGGCCGCAAAAGCACGGGCTGCTACCCGGGGCGAAGCAGCGGCAGACGTTCGCGACGTTGCAGACTTAGCAGTGCCGGCGTTACGCCACCGCTTGGTACTCGGCTACCGCGCCGAGTCGGATGGAATTACGGATCAACAAATTCTGCTGGCGATTGGAAGGGCGTGCGGAGTCAACCTGACAGAATTTTGAGACGGCAATTTCCGCGCTTGTTCGCAACGCCAACGCACATCCGCCATTCTCAATCCACCAAAACACGGCTCTTTTTGTTCAGCGGCCCAGTGTTCGGCGCAAAGGCGCCGCCCGATCGTGGCGGCCAACTCGCCGGCGAGATCTATCGTCCTGGCAGTGGACGAGATCGGATTCTATGCTGTTGCCCCCAAGGAACGACGACGAATGCAAGGTACGGATACTCGCCAGATCATTAAGCGGATCATCGTAAAAGAGCTCGATTTGCGCGGGAAAACTGAGGCGGACATCCCCGATGATCTCCCGTTGTTTGGTCAGGGCGGCGCATTAGGGCTCGACTCCTTGGACGCGCTGCAATTGGCGACTGCACTGGAGGAACGATTCGGCGTAACAATCCCCGAAGGGAAGGATGCTCAGCCGATTTTCCGTTCGGTCGATTCGCTGGCGGCATTTGTCGAACGCGACACCGCTTCGCGTTGATCGGAGCGTTGCGTCGTGATAGGTCACGTGGCCGCTTGCGACGCTCTTCTGCTTTTGACAGGTTGTCGCCGCGGAATGCCTGAGTCGTATGCGGCGTTTCGGGCAGCAGGCTAACGTATGCTGAAATTCGACGGAAAATGGCTTGGTGTTGCGGCAGTCGCTGCATGGATACAATTGGGATGTGCGTCGCAGATGATCCCCAACACGGACGTCGAGGACACGCCCTACAATCGCAGCGTCGTTCAGTATTGCGAAGAGTATCGGCACGCAGTCGAACAACGCAACGTTGCTAGGCTATTGCTGATGGCCCATCCAAGCTACTACGAAGATGGGGGCAACGTCGATTCGAGTGACGACATCGACTACGCCGGTTTGGAGAAGTTCCTGCGAGACAAGTATCTTCGAACCAAGGCCATTCGCTATGAGATTCGGTACCGCCGCGTTGGGCAGGGTAGGAAAGACGTCATCTACGTCGACTACACCTACAGCGCTAGTTACAAGATCGTGACCGAAGACAATGAGGAAGTCTGGCGTCGAACAGTGGCCGACAACCGTATTGAGATGGTGCCCGACGGGGATAAGTTCAAGATCGTCTCGGGGATGTAGTCGCGACATCTCGGCGGGTCTTCGAGTCCAGCTCTTGTTCACTCGAGCGTCAGAACTTCGAACCAAGGTTTTGCTGCCCACCACCGCACTCGCTCCGCGAGTGCTTGCTCCTCCCAAATCCGTGCTCGCCGAAAGCTGCGCGCGGATGGGTGGAGCCCGTTTCGTCGCCAACATCCCGAGGTCTTCCGAGATGAGGCGCATGCACAATTCCCGAAGTGCAGTTGTGGAGCCAGCGACTTGGACTGCGACGCGCAAGCCGTGGAGCTCTCGCGCCACGGTGCTCGCGTCAGTAGTCGCGCCCCAGAGGGTACTACAGCTTCGGCACCGGCGCGCGATGAGCCTGGCTTATTAGAGAAAGCCCGAAGACGCAAGGCTAACAGCGCGACTGGCTGTGCAGCGGCTGGTCCGGAGGGCCCATCGTTTCTGATCGATCGCGCTAGCAATTCGCGGAGTCCATTGGCGTTCGGGCAAAGCCCAAAGAAACGAGATGCCGCAGATGCCGCTTCGTCAGTTGAACAGCACTTGGTCAGCTCGCTAAGTGTACGCGTTGGTGACCGTCGAGGTTGCGTGTCGCCAACACGAAGAGCCGACGGTGATCAAATTGCTCGTGCGTAAGGCGAGCGAAACGTATCGTTGTCCACGGGCGCCCACGTTGGGCTGCGTTGGGCTTGTGACGGCAAAGGGGAACGCAGTTCGGATTTGGCAGATCGTGGATTGCTGCCGGCGCAACGCGTGGGAGCTCCCGCGCTTCTGGGCCAATTCTACCGTCATTGAACCATGTAACGGGATAGATGGATCACCGGAAATAGCCAGATAGGCTCTATTGCTGAACCACTTCTTGTGCTGAGATAAGAAGAACGTGAAGAAGTCAAAAG
>JBLNFG010000498.1:0-6874 GCA_050263495.1 Myxococcales bacterium
GCCGCGACGGTCGTGCTCACGACGTGGCCGCGACGGTCGTGCTCACGACGTGGCCGCGACGGTCGTGCTCGCGACGTGGCCGCGACGGTCGTGCTCGCGACATGGCCGCGACGGTCGTGCTCACGACGTGGCCGCGACGAATCGACCCCCAAAAATCAGAGGGGCACGAGGGTCGAGTGCGCCCGCATTCTTGCGCTCCTACCCAAAGCACGAGGAACCAAGTATCTCTCGCGCGGGCTTGCGTAGACCACGGCATCCAAGCCCCAGCTTGGCGAATATTGCTTGTTCGCTGGATAAATTTGATGAGCCAGGACGCACGGCACCCGCGCGGGCACGACGCGACTGCCAATGCCGAGATTTACAGCCTCTTCATCCTTCCGGGCGTGCCTCTCGGATGGAATCGCGCAACCGAAAGCGACGCTCACGCGCGCTGCCGGTCGCAGACTACGCATTTCCTGCATCGGATCACCGCAAGAGCGCGCTAGCTCGACTGGACGGCTAGAGGTATCCTAGCCCGCACTCACTTCAGGAAAACTCCATGGGCACCAACCGACGGTTTTCTAGGCTTTGGTTTGTCTTACCAGTTCCACTATGGGTGGTGGCATGTTCGAGCGAACCAGCCTTCAACCCTGGCTCTAGCATAGGCGGGCGAGCGTCGAACGCCACGAGCTCAGCTTCGAGCAGCACTACCAACACTACTAACAAGAATACGACGGCCAATAGCGGTGGGTCGAAGAACTCCTCCGGCGGAGCGACGGGCAACGACACCTCTCAGCAGAATTCGTCGAGCGGTGGCGTCGAAGACACTGGTTCCGACGCGTCCTCGAACGGAGGGTCGAAGAGCAGCACCAAACGTCGCACTTCGAGCGGCGGGAGCGAGAACACTCTCGTCAATCCGAGTTCTGGCGGGAATACCGTAAATTGGGGCGAAGGGGGCAGCCGCTTCGTCGCGACGAACGTCGCCGGTGCAGGCCCGACGTGCACCAATCAAGAGAAAGACGAAGGCGAATCCGACGTCGATTGCGGTGGAATCTGTGCCCCGAACACGCGATGCGAGGTCGGCAGTGCGTGTTTTACGGCGCGCGACTGCTACTCGGGGTCATGCGTGGGTGAGAAGTGCGCAACGCCGCTCGTCATCATAAAGAACGCCGGGTGCGTAAGCCAGACAACGAAATGTCCGGTGGTAGCCCAAGACATGCGCGTCCGAATCCAAATGATGAACGTGAGTGGCGCTCCGCTCGACATCAAAGGGATGGAGATCCGGTACTACTTCACCAATGAGGCGGCGGTCGCACCGGAAACGCCGACCGATCCCGTTACTCCGGTCGATCCCGAGGTTCCGGCCTCCCCTGAAAGCTCAGCGGTCCCCGCCGCGTCAGCGGAGGTGCCGCCGGAAACGCCCACCGCGGTCGCACCGGGCGCCGAGGCAAGGGTGGACGACAATAGCTTCAGCACGATCAAAGGCGGCGCTTTCACGGTGTCGATCGTGAAGATGGAGACTGCGACGGCAACGGCGGACCATTACATCAGCATCAAGATTACGGGTGGCACGATCGCGGCTGACGTAAATCGGGTCTGCGATCGCTCCGCGGCAGCGACCGACTGCGCGGAACTCGAGATGAATATTCATACCGTGAACTACGCCAAAGGATCCTTCGACCCATCCAACGACTACTCGTTCGTTCCGGCGAGCGGCTATGTCAACAACTTGAACATTACCGTCCACAAAGGGGACGACATCCTTTGGGGTACGCCGCCCGCGTGATCCGCGTACTTCGCCCAACCACGTATGACCGGAGGCTGTGATGCAAATTCGACTTAGTTCCTTGTCGCTCTTGGTTTGGTCGACCGCGGCTACGATGATCGCCAGCTGTTCATCGTCAGGCGGCGGGTCCTTGCCCATGTCGAGTACCGGTGGCAAGCCGAGCAGTAGTAGTGCGGCTCCCGCGCAAGGCGGTGTGACCTCGATCTTTGGCCAAGGCGGCTCAGACGGTGACCCATGTTCGAGCAGCAACCCGCCCGCCGAATGCCGTACTCTACCGCCCGCCTGCGGCGACGGTAAAATCAATCAGGAGTCGGAGACCTGCGATGATGGCAATGGTCTGCCGGGCGATGGCTGCACCGGGACGTGCAAACTGGAACTCCATTTCAAATGCACTGTCGAGGGGCAGGCGTGCGAGTCGGACTACCGTTGTGGCAATGGCAGCGTCGAACCCGGCGAGGTCTGCGACGACGGCAACACGGCGGACGACGATGGCTGCGATGCGACATGCACCATGCAGAGCGGGAGCTTCAACTGCCCGACGCCGGGTCAAGCCTGTGTGCGCGTCGAATTCTGTGGCAATAAGCGCGTCAAGGGCGACGAGCAATGCGACGACGGCAACACCACTGCTGGTGACGGTTGCGGCGCCAATTGTCAGAAGGAAGATGGCTGGGTTTGCCAAGTCCCTGGTCAGCCGTGCCAGCCGGTGAAGGTTTGCGGCGATGGCATTCAATCCCCTGAAAAGCAGGAAGCCTGTGACGACGGCAATCTCAAGAGCGGCGACGGATGCGCCGCCGACTGCAAGTCGATTGAGTCTGGCTTCCAGTGTGCGACCCCGGGTCAGGCTTGTGTCAATCTGAACCGCTGCGGAGATGGGCGCGTCACTGGCGCAGAGACGTGTGACGACGCCAACAGCAACAAGGGGGATGGTTGTGAGGACTGTAAGATCACCCCTGGCTACGATTGTCCATTCCCCGGAGCACTCTGCATTGGGAAGTGCGGAGACGGAATCCTCCTATTGAACGAACGTTGCGATGACGGCAACAACAAGAATGGCGATGGCTGCTCGAGCATCTGTACCTGGGAAAAAGGTTTTGCTTGTACCGGTGATCCAGGCCACTACAGCTGCCACGAAACGAAATGCGCCGACGGCAAGGTTGAGGGTGCCGAAGGCTGCGACGACAAGAACAATGATCTAGGCGATGGCTGCACACCGCTCTGCACGCTCGAACCCGATTGCACGAGCGGTGCTTGCAAGTCCAAGTGTGGCGACGGACTCGTGCTCTCGAGCGTGGGCGAGCAGTGCGACGACGGCAACAAGGTGTCGGGCGACGGCTGTTCGGAAGAGTGCAAGGTCGAGGCGGGTTACGAGTGCAAGCAGCCCCCGCTCGGCGGCTACATGGTGGTTCCTGCCGTTTACCGCGACTTCAAAAAAGGCGGTGACTTCCAGGGGACCGAGATTATCGGCAGCAATGCTCCGAAGACGGGCATGGTAAAGCCCACCCTGAACGCCCAAGGCAAACCAGAGTTGCTCAAAGCCGCAGCAGGCAGCGGCATCGCTAGCGCAACGAGTTTCGCTGAGTGGTACACGGACGTCTCTGGCGTCAATTCATCGTTCCCGAGTGAGATGCGGCTGTGGCGGCGTGCTGATGGTTCGTACGTGAATCGCTGGACAGAGAACGGCCAACCTTGGGAGCTGACCACCCAAGTCTTCTGCGGCGTGGTCGGCGAAGAGCTCGACGGGGCTCCGTGCACCAGCAAGTACGGCGATACGGATTGCCAGACGTTCGGCACCCAAATAACGGACTGCGTTAAGGGCACCTACAACGGCAAACCTGCATGGATGGGCAAATACGTCACCAAGACCTTCGACGGCAATCCTGTCTTCTTCCCAGTTGATGCCAGCACCTTCTCACCCAAATCCGAATTCAGTACGGCCACCATCCCGTCTGCCTACGACGGCAACTGGATTGAAGAGCCGGGTGAACCAAAGCACAACTTCCACTTCACGAGTGAAGTGCGTTACTGGTTCATGTACGAGTCGAGCCAGACCTATACCTTGGACTTTCTCGGCGACGACGACGTTTGGGTCTTCATCAACAAACAGCTCGCGGTCGATCTCGGCGGGATTCACACACCCGTCAACGGCGTGATCAAGATCGGAGCCGGCGGGGCCGGGACGGTCACGATTACCCAATCCGAAGGCACAGCGGCGGAGAAAGCCCCAAAGACCAGCACCGTCAATTTGGGTTTGAAAGACGGCCAAGTTTACGAGATCGTCGTATTCCAGGCGGAACGACAGACCACGGGTTCCTCGTACAAGTTGACGTTGAGCGGGTTCAACGCCGCAGCCAGTGTCTGTGGACCAATCTGCGGCGACGGCGTGCTTGCGCCCGGCGAACAGTGCGACGACGGCACCAACGCCGGTGGTTACGGCAAGTGCCAACCGGGCTGCGTGCGGGGCCCCTACTGCGGCGACAAGACCGTCAACGGCCCAGAAGAATGCGATAACGGCAGCAATGTGAGCGCCTATGGCAGCGATGGTTGCGCCCCCGGATGCGTCATTCCTGCTCGCTGTGGCGACAAGAAGGTTCAGCCTGAATTCGGGGAAACCTGCGACGATGGCGTGAACGACGGCTCGTACGGTGGCTGCAGCAAGACTTGCACCTTCGCCCCGCGCTGCGGCGACGGCGAGATCAACGGCCCAGGCGAAGAGTGTGATGATGGGGCGAACGACGGCACCTACAACAACTGCGCCCCCGGCTGTAAGCTCGGCCCACGCTGTGGCGACAACGTGCTTCAGGAGGAGTTCGGCGAGTTGTGCGAAGACGGCAACACCCAGAACGGCGACAACTGCAGCGCGAACTGCCAACTCGAAGGAGTATGCGGCGACACCATTCCCGACAAAGACAAGGGAGAGGAATGTGATGACGGGCAGAACGACGGCGGCTATGGCGAGTGCGGACCGCAGTGCAAGCTAGGGCCACGCTGTGGTGATGGCGTCACCCAACCCGAAGAAGCCTGCGACGGCGGAGATAACCCAAGTGGCGCTTACGGCGACTGCGCAGCGAACTGCGTTCTCGCGCCACACTGCGGGGATGGCATCGTACAGTCCGAGTTCGAAGAGTGCGATGATGGCAACAAGGTCAAACGCGACGGCTGCACGTTGTGCAAGGTCGACGCCTCGCTGTAAGGCGCCCGGGCACCGAGTACCCCGAATCTTCTGAGATGAGGGGTACTCGCAATCCGCGAAGCGAGTTGCAGTTTGGGCGCTTGCCCAAGGAAGCCTGGCTGGGGCGCGAATAGCCGCGTAGCCGCTCGTCCATAGAAGCCATCGATTCCGAAGGAATCGCGCTACTACACGCTCCGCAAATCGACCTCGCCGCGCCGTGATTCGGCGTGGTGGCCAATTCGACCGTGAAGGTTCGCAAGGTACTTAGCTAGAGGCCGTATCGGCGACGTTGCATTGTGCAGATCCCCCGAGACGTGTCGCGGACCGAACCACGTGTTATGGTCGGCGACCTTTCCTATGGCCGTCCGACATCTTCCCAACGTACTCTACGAAACCTTGTTGATCTCGGTCCCGACGGTCATCGACGGTTACCGCGGCACTGGCTCACCCGAAAGGTTCGATGAGCGCTTGATGTCGTGGTCGGCACGAATCCTGCGTTGTGCCAACGTTCACCTGGAAGTCACTGGTGTACCGGTCCCACCTCCCAGCGAGACCTTTGTCGTAATGAGCAATCACCAATCGCTCTATGACATACCAGTGATGTACCAGACCCTGTGCCGTCGCTTGCGGATGGTCGCGAAAACCGAGCTGTTCCGCGTGCCAATCTGGTCCCGCGCAATGCGCGAATCGGGGATGATCGAGTTGAACCGCTCAGACCGTAGAGCCGCATTGGAGAGCCTCAAGCGCGCCGGACAACAGATTCGAAGCGGCATCAATGTGTGGATCGCGCCGGAGGGAACGCGCAGTCGCACGGGCGTAATGGGACCGTTCAAGAGCGGCGGATTCCATATGGCGCTCGAAGCAGGCGTACGGATCCTGCCGGTGACCATTGATGGGTCTTACCGGGTCATGCCCGCCAATAGCTTTCTGATGAGCCCCAATCGGACGATCCGTGTAGTCGTGCACGAGCCGGTGGATCCGGCCGCGTTTGGTCGTCGACAACGGGAGGAACTCACACGCACGGTTCGCAGCGCCATCGCCAGTGGTCTGCCCGAAGAACTGCGCGGCGACCCTGCAGCAAACCCTACCGAATAACTGAGATACGTGGGGCCGTCGGGGCCCCAAATTCTATCCTTCGCGCTTACTTCGAGCCGCCCACACGAGTGAGAGCGAATAACCGACGATTGCTAGCGCGCATACCGCGATGAGGACGCGCTGCGTGTTCGCGACGTGAGCATCCAGAAGCGTTACTCTATCCGCGAACGTGAATCCAAGAGTCGCGAAGATGGGGACCGTAACCGCGACGGCAAGCCCATCCCAAATCAGAAATCGCCAGATCGCGATGCGCCCCATTCCCGCCAGGATGAACACCATGGCACGCACGCCGGAGATGAACCGAGCCACGAAAATGGTCATTGCACCGTGCTTCTCGAACAGTGTCTCGACGCGAGGCTGCGCACTTGGCGGGAGCATCCAACGCAGCGGCGCCCGACGAAATGCCGCTTGACCAAACTTGCTGGCGAGGCGGTAGAGCGCCCAATCGCCTAGCAGAACTGCCCCACAACACGCGGCGATGGGCCACGCCACACCATGCCCGGCGCGTTGAGCAACCACCCCGGCAGCTACGATGAAAGGCGTCTCTGGGATCGGCAGCCCCAATTGGGTCAAGCATAAAGTCACAAGAATCAGCCCCAGTGATGCTTGGTTCAGCGAGCTCCCGAGTTCGTGCATCTTGTGGTTACCTATTCAGGCTTCGAGTTCATAGCAGCCGCATGACGAGGTTCCCAGCCCCTGCTCTGCGTGCTGCGGCGCGCCTCTTACGCACCTTCACGACCAACCACTCCCAAGAGAGGCGACTCGTGGGCGACTTCAGGGAATTTCCAGATTGATGGTGCCGTAACACGCCGGACTCACTTGGCGGGTACAGCGTCAGCGTAAAT
>JBLNFG010000499.1:0-5692 GCA_050263495.1 Myxococcales bacterium
TTTGCCTCGCCATACCCGCAACCGCGCCGCATCCACGCAACCCGGCAGCTATCGCGCCGTACCAACCAACAAAAATCTGCTGCGAGTAGCCGTCCAATGCCTCGACGACTGAGGCATTGTCGCCTAAACCCAGCCGGTTGCCCGCGGTTATCCACCCCCAAGCTGCCGTACGGCAGCCTCCGCGGTGTCCTCCGGCTTGGTGTTGAACGCGAGGCGGGCGTTCGGCGCCAGTTCGCGAACGGCGTTCATGAACCGCTCGAAATGCCGAGCCATCGGGGGCAGCGTGCGCAGGCCCGCTCCGATTACGAGCAGTCGAAGCGGCGGCCGCGAACAGGCTCGGCAAGCTCTTCCGCGATCCGTTCCTCGCTGGTGGTGAGTAGGATCTCCGCCTCGCAGCCCTTCGACTGCAGCGCGGCGCGAGCGCCATTCAGAGCGCTCAAGATTCCATCAGTGGTCACACCCGGCGGGAGCGCTTCGGGTTTCAGGGGGGGGGTGTCTCCTTCGCTCGGCAATGTAGAACGGTTGGATTCGACGCCGTTAACCTGGGACACGCCTTGGGATACTACTGATCCGGGCGTCACCAGCACGCTGCAAGGCAATAGAATCGTAATTGACGTGACGCAGAGCGTGCGTAAGCAGCTCGGCCCCCATGTCACGCGCTCGGTTGGATGGGTTCTGGCGGCCGAGGATGCCCACACGACGGTGGTGGGATCCAAGGAAAGCGCCACCGTGGCAGCGCCTCGACTCATCAAGCGCGAGACGTTCACTGACGCCGACACGCGCAGCTTGGATGACGTCAGTGAGTCGTAGCGCGGAATGTGAGTGTGAGAAGGTGACGCGCTGGGGGGCAGCGCGCCACCGCGAGCTTGAACGACGTTGATTACGACGCCAATCGCTTCGCTTCACGACGTACGAACGCTTCGAAGGGCTCAGCAGCTCTGCCCGTGATTTCCCCTACTGCAGGGGTGACTGTGGCTGCCCAGCCCTGCGCCTTGACGTGCTCGAGAAACATCAGCCCCTGGACGGCGAAGTCGGGTACTCCCTGTTGACGCAGGCTCGCTTCGAGTTGTTGAGCCGTCAGATCGACGTAGCGCACCTCCCTTCCGAGGGTGCTGCTGATCGTGCGTGCCGCCTCGTGGTGGTCAATGGCGGCGGGCCCCGTGAGCTCGTAGCGTCTACCCGTATGCTTCGCCGGACTGGAGAGTATTGCAGCTGCTACCTGACCCACATCGCGGGAGCTCACGAACGCGACCTTGCCTGCGCCCGCTGCGCCGTAGATGGCCTGTTGGTTCTTGATGGTGGTACCTGCGAAGTTGATGAAGTTATCCATGAAGAAATTGGAACGGATCGTCGATGACGCGATGTCACTCTCGTGAAGGATGCGTTCGCCAATTCCGTGCTGGCGCGCCAGCGGAGCGGAAGAATCGGGATCGGCGCCGAGACCCGAAAGCCTTAAGATAAACGCGACGCCAGCGTCCTTGGCCGCAGCAAGGGCCGCCTTCACCAGTGGGACCGAGTCCTCGACGAAGGGTGTGACGAGCAGCATCCCTTCCACCCCATCGAGTGCCCGGCGCATGCCCTGGGGATCGCTAAAATCAAACGAGACCACCTCAGCCCCGAGCGCTCGAAGCGGAGCGCCTTTCTCGATGTTTCGCACACCGGCCCGAGGTTTCTTGCCCGCCTCGCACAAGGCACGAACCGTCGCATTGCCTATCGTTCCGTTTGCACCAGTCACTAGGATGTTTGCCATGTGTTGACTCCTTCGAACCCCAACCTAGGCGCGGTCGATAGTTGAAGCAACTGCATGTTATTCAAGTATAACATGCACAGAATGCAGCTTTCGAACGTCGATCTCAATCTCCTGCCACTGCTGCACGCCCTGCTCGAAACCGCCAGCGTCCAAGGCGCTGCACGGCGAGTGGCGCTCAGTGCGTCTGCTGCGAGTCATGGCCTCAGTCGATTGCGGGACGCTCTGAACGATCCGATCCTCGTTCGGGCAGGCAGCACCATGGTGTTGAGCGAGCGCGCCCGAGAGCTGCGCCCCGCCGTTGGGCGCGCGGTGGAACAGCTCGGAGCGGTCTTCGGGGAGCTCACTTCGAAAGATCCCACCACGGCGCGGCGCAAGGTCACCTTTGCCTGCAATGACGTTGCCGAACTTGATGTGCTGTGCCGGCTAAGCGCGGTGGTGAGCAAAGATGCCCCGGGGATCGATCTGCACAGCCGGCGCGCGGGTCCCGGCACTGTCGAGGAACTTCGCAACGGCTCGGTCGATCTGGGATTGGCTGTGTTCGGGGGCTTGCCCAGCGATATTCGGGAGAAGCACCTATTCGAGGACCATTTCGTGTGCCTATTTCGACGCGGTCACCCCGCGCTCGAGGGCCGACTCACCGTGAAACGCTACGCTGAACTGGAACACATCCTGGTCACCCATCGCGGCGAGTCCACTCGCGGCATCGTCGACAGCGTGCTCGAAGAGCGCGGCCACACCCGGCGCGTGGCGCGTACCGTATCGTCGTTCCTCGTCGCGCCCCACTTCGTGCAGGGAACGGACTATGTGCTGACGATCAGTTCTCGGGTGGCCTCGCGCATGGCGAAGGACTGTGACCTGGTGATCCGTCGCCCCCCGATCGATCTGCCCAGCTTCCACTTCTCCTTGATATGGCATCGCAGCGCTGAGGAGAACTCGGTGTTGCAATGGCTGCGTGACCGTGTCATCGAGCTCGCGAAGTGAGGGTTCCGTGATCGCGTCGTCGAACTCGCTGCTCCGCTGCCTTTGCTTGAAGCGTCGCGCAAACGTCCTGCGTGGCGCTGCGACCGCAATCCGGAGCGGTTGGGTTCGGCCGCCAAAGTGTCGGACGGCTTGCGTTTGTCGCGCGCGGGCTAAAAGATGGCGAGCGCCCCGTGTGGCAGTGTGAAGTGAGGCGCGAGATCACCGGCGCGTATCCCATCATTCTGTGTCCTTGGGGCATTCCACGACGTGATGCCCCCATATTCGATGAGATCGCGGAAGTGTTTCGGGGATAGCCTCAAACATCGATCGAGCAGCGCGACGGGGAGCGCTGGCGGAGAGGAATTCGATAGCGACGAGCTCCGGGTATAGCCGCCGAGATCGTGGAACCTCGGCAGCTCCCGAAGGCGTCACAAGGCATCGTCAAGGAACGCTCAACGCGCATCCCGGCTGTTGTTGGCAATGCGTCGCATCCAAGCTGGAGCAGGGCACGGGAGTTCCGGTACAGACTCGGTAACTGCACCCTGCAGAGGTTGCGCACGCGGCGATATTTTTGCCCTCGCACGCGACTGGAGTACCCGAGCAACCCGAGCCCGACCAGTCACAGCCGGCGTGGTTGCACTCGAGGGAGGTTACCAAGCTGGCGCAGGTTGGCGGTGTTCCCGAACACGAGGGCGTCCATGTGCAACCGCCAGCTTGACAGATGTCCGTGCTCGCCAATGCACTACATTCGATGGTACCAGTGCACGCTGCGCCGGCCGTGTCCCAGGCGCACCCATCGATCGCCGCGCAGCTCGCCTGCGTCTGCAGGCTGGCGCAACCGCCGCTTGAAGTTCCGGAACAACTGTCGGTCGATACGCAGCCGTTAGCAGAAGCGCACATTGAATTCGAAAGCTCGGCACACGCAGTCGGCACCCCGGAACACACAGGGGCGCCTGCGGCGCCTGCATTAGGAGCCCCAGCAACCGGGTCAGCAACGTATCCCGCAACGCCCGCCGTATTGGCAGAACCCGCGGCGCCGGTGGCACCTCCCGTCGCGATACCCCCTCCGCTCGCGCCCGAACCTCCCACACTCGTGTTGCTTCCAGCTGCAGCTCCGCCAATGCCGGTAACATTCGCATTCCCCCCTGTTGCGTTCGGATTTCCGGCGCTCCCACCGTTGCCCACGTCACTAGATGGACCACCATCGTCACTGCCACAACCGCCAAGCGCGCTCATTGAAATGATTGAGAAACCCAAGAGGCCAAGGGTAAGCCTACGAATTGCCATAGCGATGCTCCTTCTGTATCTGGCGCTTTGGCTCAGCGGAGAGGATCCTGCTGCACCAAGCACTTGCAACCGGGTTAGTGACAGCACCTCGACAACTTTATCTGCCGGCGGTTCGCGAGTTCAGCAGCGCCCGATCGCACTGTGCGCTGACTCAATACTGGTGACGACATCTGTCGAGCGCTCGTGGTCTGAACGCCACACAGGTCAATCCAAAGCTTTCACGGATCGCCGTACGCTAGGGCTGTCGCACGCCGCCTGGTTACCGAGCTCCAACAGCTGGGCCCTCGAAGAACTTCTGCCGTCGTCATCGCGCTTCCAAACTCAGCCACTGGACGCCTCGGTCTTTGTGACAACGAGGAACGCCGTACCGTCAAACTCGACGAGGTACGACGTGCGCGTTGCCCCAGCTGCGCCGCTGCGTCCGTCAATTTGGCGTTGCTTCAGCTGCGCCGCTGCGTACGTCAACTTAGCGTTGCCCCAGCGGTTGTTGGTTTGTTCATCGCGGTAACGTTGGGCGTCGTTTGTGCGACGAACAGACCAATAAGGACCTGACAAAGGGGTTCGTGGTTCGCCCCGCGCGTCGACTGCACGAAAACGGCGCAGCAACCGAGACGAACTACGGCTGATACGAACCACGGCGCCCGAAACGCATAACGAAACGAGCAATCTACGGCGACAGAAACGAACAGTCTACGGCGACAGAAACGAACAGTCTACGGCGACAGAAACGAACAATCTACGGCGCCCGAAACGAACAATCTACGGCGACAGAAACGAACAATCTACGGCGCCCGAAACGAACAATCTACGGCGACAGAAACGAACAATCTGCGGCGCCCGAAACGAACAATCTGCGGCGACCGGAACGAATAATGAAACGAGCAATGTACGGCGCCCACAATCCACGGCGTCCGAAACGAACAATCTGCGGCGTCCGAAACGAACAATGAAACGAGCAATGTACGGCGGCCACAATCTATGGCGACCACAATCCACGGCGTCCGAAACGAACAATCTAAGGACCGCGGACCTCCTTTGCGGCCAGGACTAGGGGCGCCAGACTGCGCGCCGGCAGTCGCCGTAGATCGGTCTTCGCTACGTCTCTCTAAATCGCCGATCTTGATTCTCGGACAGCGCTTATTCAGGACAGCTGCATTCATGCCGATTGCTGGGTCGGTGACCTGTTCCCTTCGCTTCCATGGCGGTCGTTGCGTTCGTTCCGATATTTGGTTTCTGTGGGTCGGCAGGGCCCCTGCCCCGCCTCCGCTAAATCAGCGGTAGGTGTTTCGGCGAATTGCGACGTGGGATTCTCGAGATTCGCGTGCTTTGATCCCGAATCGCGACCGCTGATTTAGCATGGACGGATGTCCGAGCCGCGAAGGACACCTGTCCGTGGTGCAATACTTGGAATGACACAGTGGAGAACCTGCGTCCAGAACGTCCTGTCAAAGTGATGCGTCGTCTCCAGAATGTGCATTTCTGTGTCAGCCCTGTTCATGCTGCGACAAAGCGAGAGTGAGTGTGCTTGCTCACGTTGAAGAAGTGAGCTATCGAAGGCGTGCGGCTCCTGGCGCAACGTCGGGGTACCCTGTTAAATGGCGCTTCTCGGCGGGTCTGTCGTAGTTCTGAGGTCTCATCGAATATGCTCATGGCTGTGCTCGTTTTTGGAGCCGTAACACTGAACGATCTGCTTAG
>JBLNFG010000500.1:0-11475 GCA_050263495.1 Myxococcales bacterium
TCGCCTCCACTAGCCGAAGCAAACACCGAACCAGCTGCTAACCCTGTTGCGGCAACTGTAAACGCCGAGTCGTCCGCTCCTCGTGATGGCGCAAAACCGGCCGAGCAAGGTACCGAATCAGATGTCGCACGCGAGCCAACTCCCAGCGCTCCTGCGAGCCATGCCGTGCCCACCGCAACGCCTAGGACTCTTACCGGGTGGCGCCCCGCGCGACGGAAGGACAAGTCTCCGACGACAGAAGGGACGAATGCCCCCGCTCAGCCGCACACGGCGACAGGTGCCACGGCGGCGCCCGCGCCCGCGACCCATGCTGCCCCACCGAGTTCTCCCGGAGTCGACTCCCAGTGGGGGATTTGAGCTACTCGGTAAGCGGTGTTTCGGCGGTATAGTCCAGGAAGTTGCCGCTAAGCATCAGCATCGAGAGAATGGTCCACGACTCATCGTAGTACTGGCCGCCATGCCACATATTATTCTGGCGTAACAGCTCCCATACGTCTTCGATGAACGGCTGATACGTAGGGTCATGCATGGCTCCGACGCCAGCGGGGCCGATGAATGCCGCTGAGCGTCCCTGAAATCCGCGATCTTTCGTCTCTGGCTCGGGATAATTAGTTCCGTCGAGCTTATAGCCGTCCAGAATGTTGGCAGCACCCTTCTCGGAGTAGAACTTACTGATCTTTGCCAGATACGTCTTGGCGCGCGGCTCGTTGAACTGACATGCATCGAGTCCGATCCGAAACGGGGTGCGGCAAGAATCGTACTGATGGAAGTGCTTTAGTTCCGACCCATCCGAGTTGTAGGCTACCCCACCTTTGCTACTCGAGAACGCGGGTACCAAGCCATTTGCTTGATTGCCATTTTCTGCGGTGAGGTTCCCATCAATGACGTCGTAGATGGTGTCGACGACCGCGCTCTTCCATGCGGCCTGCCCGCTCACCGTGGCGAATACACGATAATACGAAGGGGCAAAATAGGAGACATTGAGGTTGTCCCAGCCGCCCCAACCCGAACCGTTCTTGGGCAGCTTGCTGTCGAGAATCTCGTACTTCCAGATATCCCCTAGCAACTGCTTGGCATAGTCGAGGTAGCTCTTCTCGAGCTTGCCTTTCCCGCCCCACTGCTTGTCCGCCATGATTAGCGCCCAAGCCATGTCTTCGTCCGCGTCCGTGGCAGCACCGCCACCACCAGGATTCTTGCCGATCTCGCCGCTCGCAAGAATGTACCAGTTCATCAGTATCGTTGGACCAGTACCGGGGTAAGGTTCCGAAGACGAATGCAGCAGTGCATACCGCCAGAGGTCGTCGAACAGGGCTTGATCGTCCATGTAGACGGCAATGATCATCCCGTACGCAATACCTTCCGAAACGGTTGAGTCTTTGTCCAACCCTGGCTCGTCAGGGCGCTTCACTCGCCGGAACCCGCCCGCCCCGTCGGAGGTAACAAGATGTGTCTTCCATTGCTCGTACACGGACTGAACGTCTTCGTTCTTGAATCCGTCCGGATAGGTGCAGTTGGCACTGAAACGATTCTGAGGGAACGGGAAGTTCGCCGTAGCGCTCTTCGGTGTAGGGCCGCGCGACGGCCCAGAAGTGGTGGAGCTCGCCGATGTTCCGCCGCTTGCCGAACCCGCTTGGGTGCTCGATGAATTGGTACCACCGCTTGCCGAACTGCCGCCGCGCGTTGAACTGGTTCCGCCCTTGCCCGTCACGCTGCTGCTTGCCTTCGTGCCACCGGTGTTCGTCTTCGAAGACTTTTTCGAGGCCGAGGTTCCACCCGCGTTTTCGCCACCATCCGTGTCGCTGAAGCTGGCACCACCCTGCACAGAATCTGCTCCGCCGTTCTCTAGAGGCGTCTGCTGTGTCTCAGGATCACGGGTCGTACAACCCCACGCCGTGGCTACGACGCCCAAACCAAGACAGCAGATGACACCTATCGATTTCTTCCGCATGGCATTCCTCGGACCGATCGCTGCTGAGATAGCATTTGAGTGCACAAGGCGCGAAATCGATGCGATTGGTCTGGCGTGGAAATTTCGGCGCCTAGTACAACTCCTACGAATCCTCTGAGAAACGACCACGCTGAGCAGGACACGTGTCAACCCGGTACCAGAGATTCGCAGGGTTTGTGCGGCCAAATCCCTTAAGGTGGCGCAGCGCGCTTCAAGCACAGCGTGACGACCGCACCGGTATCCTCCGCGTTCGACAGACGAACGCTCCCAGCGTGCGCCGCAACGATTCTCTGCACCAGCGAGAGCCCCAGACCCAATCCCCCCCGTTCAGGGGTGCCCACGAAGGGAAGCAACGCTCGATTGAGCATGGCTGGTTCGAAGCCATCCCCTCGATCACGCACCTCGAAGCACACGTTGTCCGCGTGGAGGTGGACGCGCAGAGTCGTCAACCCGCGCCCATGGCGTTGGGCATTTTCCACCACGTTGAGCAGCGCGCGTCCAATTAGTCCCACATCGACTTCAACCTTGGCGGCGCACGACTCATCGCGAAGCAAGTCCGGGGAAAGCGCCGCGCGTTCGAGCGCCGTCTGGGCAATTTCTACCGCAGCAACGGTTCGCCGCTCTAGATTCTGGAACTCGAGCCGCGATTGGGCTAACAGCTGCCCTACGAGCGAGTCCATCTCCGTCAACTCGATGTCCATCGCGTCTAGCCTGTTCTCCGTGGCACCCGCTTCGCGTTCCAGCTCAACTAGCATCCGCAGCCTCGCCAAGGGCGATCGGATTTCGTGCGATACGGCCGCCAACAGCTCACGCTGCCCGGCTATCTGACGTTCAATCTTCTCCGCCATCTGGTTAATCGCGCGCCCTAACTCGCCCACCTCGCCTCGGTGATGGCGCCTACAAAGTTGCATTCGAGCATCGAGATGACCGTCACCAATCAGTCGAACGACCCGCACCAGTTCATCTAGAGGACGCACGAGCGATCTCGCAATGAATCCCGACAAGGTCCAAAGCACCAACACGACGAAGACGAGTCCCCAGATGACACTACTCGGCCACATTCGATGAGGAACGCAGCCCTCGGCGTAACCAAGCAGCTCGTTGCCGCGCCTTACCTCTAGTGCAACGGCACGCCGTTCACATTTGATAGCGCTTTGGTACAGAACGCCGCGATCGGGAGCGCGTAGGGTGACTCCGACACCGAAGTGGCGCTGGATAGATTCAACGAGATCATTGCGCTGTTGAGGATCGTCCCAGACCGCTGACAGTCGATCATTCGCGAATGCACGCAGCGCGACGAGCTCTGGTGAGTATTTGGACGCGGAGTGAACAATGACACCGGCAATACCCACCGCGATCACAATCGAAAAGCCAATGGCGAAAAAGATCCGGTGCCGCAAGTGTCGATCGTGCCGACGGAAACCATACCGATGAAAACCGCGACGATGCGCCGCAAGGTTTCGGGCGTGGGGAGCAAAATCCCTCACTGCTGCTCCTTTGATAGAAGGTAGCCGACGCCACGCACGGTCCGAATCAGGCGCGGCGGATCATCATCCAGCTTTTTGCGCAGGCGCGAGACGTGAACGTCTACGGTACGCTCGGAGACCATGGTGTCGCCACGCCCTGCCAACTCGAAGAGCGTCGAACGGGGTACGACGCGCCCTGCCCGCCGCATGAGAGCCACCAGCAGATCAAATTCCAAGCCAGTGAGCTCCACTGCCTTTTCGTCAAGCTGCACGGAACGCGCGTCTACGTTGACCACGACGCGCCCGGCGCGCAGGCGTTCCGCATCGACCTGAGGTGCACTGCGACGTAACACGGCGCGTAGGCGCGCGAGCAATTCACGCGGCCCGAAGGGCTTTGGCAAATAATCGTCTGCCCCAAGTTCGAGCCCCACCACCCGATCTGTCTCGTCGCCCCGTGCGGTGAGCATAATGACCGGAATACGACTGTTCGTGCGGATGCGCCGCAGCACCTCTAGACCGTCCATCCCAGGCATCATTACGTCCAAGAGCACGGCGTCGAAGCTATCGCTCTCCAGCCGCTCCATCGCACTCGGACCATTGGGAGCGTGCGTGGCCGCGACGCTGTGCGCCCCCAAATAGTCTCGAAGCAAAGCGAAGAGACGATGATCGTCGTCAACGATGAGGACCCGATGATCCATGTGTCACTTCGCGACAAGCTAGCGCATAGCCGTTACTTTTGCACCTGATTGGCAGCCTTGATGCAGACTTCTGCGACGTGCTGTTCGAATTGGGCCCGATGGCTTCCAGCATGATAGGTGTGAATGATTCCGGCCGTTCCGATCAGGAGCCCGAGCAGAATGAGCCCGAGGCCTGGCACGCGATGACAATAGTACATGATTGACTCCTCTGTGTTATGCGCAAGAACGCTGGCTCGAGCTGGACAAGTAGCGTTGCAAGCTTGAAATCGATGTTCGTTGCCCCCTCGCAGCCAGCAAAGACTTACGGGGTAGTGCGGCAGATCGCGCAGCGAAGTAGCCGACGACAAATCTGATTTGCCGTCCAGCTCGCTACTCGCCCGCGCCATAGGGCACGCTGTCGGGCTGCTTTCGAATGCCGAATGGTGTGTATCAAACCGTTCCGCGCCCTAGCAGCAATGATGTGCTGCGTACGGGCCACAATGGCAACCGTGGCCATGATGGCGCTTCATCCAATCAGCGACCTTCTGCCGTTGCTTGGGCTCGAGGATCTCGTAGGTTCGCGCCACAACGTCGCGCATCACTTGTGATCCCTCTCCAACTGCCTCGAAGAGCCGAGCCTCGAGTGATTCGAGCCGCCCTGGATCGAGACTGGGCGCGGTCCAAACGTCTGCAACCTCGCTCCGCAGCGCGCGCACCCGCTCCCTTGGGCCTTGAAGGCGTGTCTGCGCTTCCTCAAACACAGTCGACAATCTTTGCTTCTGTTCTTCCGTAGCCCCAAGGCGTTTCATGGCACAACGGAACATCATGCGATGGCCGCCGTGTCGGTGATGGGTGACGAACACGACCGTGCCTGCAACGACCAAACCGGCGCCAATGATAACTCCCAGCATTTTCGCTACTCCTTCTCAACGCTTCAACCGGAACAATCTCCGGCAATGTCACGTCTCAAGAGCTATGCTGGGGCATCGATGTGAAGGGCGCCCCTTCGAGATTGTGAAGAATTGTGAAGCGACGTGCTCTCGGCGCTTCAATGCGGCCGGACGTCGCTGGTGGCACGTCCCAGCGCCGGCTTAGGACGCCTTGCGGGTGCGGACGTCGTCGACTAGGGACTGAGGGAGCTTACCTAGGCGCGTAAACTCACGCATGCTTCGAATCGGTTCGGTCGCCCACTCTACCAGAGGTCGACCTTGGATTTGACCTGACCGCATGCGTGGTGCGAACGGTTCGAGTGCCGCAGCTGGACCGCCAATTCGATCGAGTAAGGCAAACAAGGCGTCGAGACTGTTCATCTTCATGTACGGACACGTCGCGCATCCGCCCTCGATCGAGCAACCGTCGCCGCCAGCTGGACCCGGTACCACCGGCAGTGATACGTCACCTGTCCGGGTTACCGCTTCATCTGCTACCGGAAACACGATTTCGACACTGAGCCCGACGTCCTCTCGGGTTCGAAGGATCGACTGGATTTTTCGAACGAGCGACGTGACCATCCCGGACTCCGTGCCGAGCACCAGTTGTAGCTTCTCTGTCTGTCCGCGTGCTAGGGCGGATTCCACCGAGCGCGCTGCGAATCCGAGAATGTCCGAGGTCGACCCGACCACACCACGCCCCCGCCGTTGTGCAGCAAGCCCCAATTGGAACATCGCAGACGGCACTTCGAGGTGCGCCGTGATGAGTGCATCCGCATAATCACCGGCCACCCGCCGGGCCACCTCGTCGCCGAACAGGTGGTGAACAATACAGTTCCCGCGCGGGTAGTAGTCGAAGCCGTCCACCACCCTGCGGAGCGTGCTTTGATCGTGAGCTGGATGGATCGATCGAATGGCCTGCTCGTCGAGATGACGTAATGATTCGAATAGCACGCGTAGGTTTTGCCCCATGTACGTATCAGGGCCGAACCAAAGCCGAATTTCGGGCATCTGTGCAAACGCAGCAAGCACGGTACTCACCACGTTCGAGGACGTGCACGTGATCGTCGGCATGATCGCGTGTGCGTGGGCTTTGGTGGCGAGGCTGGTGTTGATATAGACCACGTGCAAACCGCGATCGAGCGTCTTCGCCCGTTGCAACCATTGCAGGTAATCCGGAGTATCGGCAGCTTCCGCGAGCGAGCAACCGATCGGGTCGCTCGCCACGCGGTACACCGGGATTGTTCCGTAGCCTGCTGAATCCATGACTGCACGCACGTTCTCCGCCATGAAGTCGACCCCCAGCACGACAATCGAGCGGGCACCCGCGGCTGCCATGTCTACGGCACGATCCGCCATGACGAGCGAATCGGAAATGTGGACATGCTGGAGCCCCGACGTCGCGAGGACCCCCTGCAGCTCAGGATCCATGTAGTAGTGCGCGACAATGCCGACGCCTTTTTCTGCGGCGATCGCTCGTAAACGTGCCCCTGTCGTCGGATCGGGCTCGAGAAACGCGGCCTGTGCCTCGGCAAACGCGCCCTGCGCCTCGATGTCGTGGGAGGAAATCCGAAGGGACGGAAACGGGCGTGTCGGAGTCATTCTTTACGGGAAGCGTGACTTCAACCAGCACCAGGGGCAAGCACGCGGGGGCGAGCGGCCTATGGCAACAACCCAATTCGGCGTCCCGCCCCTAGTAGCGCGATTCAATTGAATTGATGGGTCCTACGGACCCGGCCGCTACGCGGCCATCGCGCTACTAGTTTTGTTCCATTGGGCATTCGCCCAAACCCGAATTCGCTGCGCGAATTCCTAGTACCCCTCACCTCGGTAGCACTCATCACTTCAAAAGATTCGGGGTACTAGCTGCAGTTACTCAGCTGCGGGAGGACGCATTGAGTTCAAGACAGAGCGCTTGCGGCCGTATGTGAAGTACACGATGAGCCCCAACGCCAGCCAAATCATGAGCCGGTACCAGGTGTCCATCGGCAAGAGCGCCATCATCCCGAGGCAGGTCAGAATCCCGAGGATGGGCACGAGGGGTACGAGTGGCGCCCGGAATGGCCGTTCAATCTCCGGAGAGGTCACGCGCAGCATCCAAACCCCACCGCACACGATCACGAATGCAAACAGGGTTCCGATGCTGACCAGCTCTCCCAGCAAGTCGATCGGGAACAACCCAGACAAAATCCCAGCCAGAACTCCAGTCAGAATCGTTGTTACGTGCGGGGTACGGAAACGCTTGTGAACGCGACCAAAGACCTTGGGGAGCAGGCCATCGCGTGCCATCGAGAAGAAGATCCGTGGTTGCCCCATCAACAGCACCAGCACCACCGATGCGAGACCCGCTATCGCCGCAATGTTGACGAGGTAACCAAGCCACGCGAGTGTCGGACCTGCCTTGGAGATGGCCACGAACACGGGATGCGGCACGTTGAGTTCACTGTAATGGGCCATTCCCGTCATCACCAGCGCCATCAAGACGTAAAGCACCGTACAGACGCCGAGGCTCGCCAAGATTCCGATTGGCATATCACGTTGAGGGTTCTTTGCCTCCTGAGCGGCAGTCGAAACAGCGTCGAACCCGATGTACGCGAAAAAGACAACACCTGCCCCGCGGATGATGCCAAATACGCCAAATTGGGCAAATTGGCCTGTGGGCGCTGGAATGAATGGGTGCCAATTCTCGGGTTTTACGTGGGCAAATCCAAATCCGATCACGGCGCAAACAATCGCCACCTTGACGATTACAATCAGGTTGTTGAAACGTGCTGATTCGTGGATTCCGACCACAAGCAAGGTCGTCATGAGCGCAATGATCAACATCGCTGGTACGTTGAGAAACCCTCCAGGATTGGCTACGACGTCGTGTGCCCCCACGACCGTGAGTGGGGCCTGAGTCAAGTGCGTTGGTAGCTGGATCCCTAGTTCCTTGAGGAAAGCTACGAGATACCCCGACCATCCCACCGCGACCGTTGCCGCGCCAAACAGATACTCCAGGATCAAATCCCAACCGATGATCCACGCGATGAATTCACCCAGCGTCGCGTACGCATAGGTATACGCACTTCCCGCAACAGGGATCATCGCCGCTAACTCGGCATAACAAAGTCCGGCAAACAGACAGCCGAAACCGGCCAAAATGAAGCTCAACACGATGGCTGGACCCGCGCACTTGGCGGCGGCAGTGCCCGTGAGCACGAATATTCCTGCACCAATGATCCCGCCGACGCCGAGCATCGTGAGGTTGGTCGCGGATAGCACGCGCTTGAGCGTGTGGTGGCCTTCATCAGTGGCTTCTGAAGTCAGGGTCGACAGGGATTTCTTGGACCAAAGCCCCATAAGACGTCTCCGCTTCGAGAGAGAGGGAACGACAGGTTCCAGAGCGTCCCCGCTCGTACCACAATCCCGCCGTATACCCTCGATTCGATCGACGCGGAAGCGAAGATGCTTCTTCAGCGCAGGCAGTCCGTGGCTGCACCGAATCGCGGGCCGACCGAGAATTCAGCTCGACGAGCTCGCGCTACGCGTTCAGCCTTGAGCCCGTTCTGCGCGAACGGGGGCCCTGCCCTTCGAACCAAACATCGCTTCCATGGCAGCGCTTGAGCAGGATCGCACTCACCGAAACCTTACTTGGCTCGCCCTTCGTTGGCAGAGCGCCGAGCCACGGATCTACCTACTCTGTGTAGCGCTAGCGACACTGGTTGCGGCACTCGACTTCTTCCAGTCGCGCAGCACTCACTTGAGCTGGGCAGAGTCGGCGCGCGCGGCGCTCGACGCAAGCACGACCGTGCGCCAGTTGCCACCCGTTACCTGGTCAGCTCCGCTGGATGACACCTTCATTCATTTCGACTTTGCGCGCTCCTTTGCAAGGCTACGCTGGTTCGAGTGGACCGATGGCGGTGGCTATTCGAGCGGAGCCACGAGCTGGCTCTACCCAATGCTACTCGCGCTCGGTATACGCGTCGGCTTCGAGGGACAACAGCTCGGCACGTTCGCCGATGTGCTTGCCTGCACGTCCATGTTCGGGTTCTTTTGGGCTGCGCGCAGCCTGTTCTGGGATCTACCGCGTTGGTGTGGTTACCTCCTGCCGCTGTTCGCACTGAGCAACGGAGTGCTCGGTTGGGCGATCTGGAGTGGGATGGAGCTCGGGCTGTTCTTCGGGATTTGGGCCCTTCTCGCTCACTATTACGCTAGCTACCGGAACGCCCGCGATGACGCCGAGCGCGCGCAGGCTCGCCTGGGCGTGGGGTGGACGGGGCTGTTGCTGGTCATGACCAGACCCGAAGCTCTGGTGTGTTGTGGGCTCTTTGCCCTGTTTAGCTTTTGGGTTGATGCGTCGCAGGACCTGAAAACCTTAGCCACACTCAGTTGGTGCTTGGCGCCCGCTGTTGGCTTTACCCTGATTCGCGCTCTGCTCAATCTGCTGCTCACGGGAAGTGTCGCCGACGCCGGTGCGCTGGTGAAACTGTATACGCTGCGACCCTTCCTGGAACCCCGCGAGATCGCGCTCAAGTGGCTGGACAACGTGGGCTTTCAATTCACGCGGATCACCCTATACCATACCTCCGACGAAGCGGCGTGGGGTTGGCAGATCTGGGTACTGCTGCTGCTGGCTCTTATTCCGAAGTCTACGCGGTCCCGTGTCGCGTTGCTCAGCTTGCAGGCGCTGTGCTGGATTCTGCTGGTTTCGCTCAACGAGTACGTACGTTATCAGAACGACCGATACACCATGCCCGCCTTGCTCTGGCTGCTGGTTGCCGTGAGCTTGGGTCTGAGTGGTGCGCTCCAGCTGGCGAGGCGCACGATTCAGCAAAAAGCGTGGCTCCCGTCCTTCGCCTGGTCCGCAGCGGCATCGCTCCTTGCAGGCTCGTTCCTCTTCCATCAGTATCCCCGCTGGCGGCAACAGGTTTGGCTATTCGGGCGCGCTTGCCGCAACATCGCCGAGCAGCAGATTCGAACTGGGCAGTTGTTGAAGGCGGGGCAGCTGGGTTCGTTCCGGCGCGTTCTGGTTGGAGATGCCGGGGCGATTCCGTATTTTTCCGAGCTACCTGCCGCGGATGCAATCGGACTCGGAGGAACGCTCGGACTCCCCTTTGCCCAAGCCGTCAACCTGGGCGTCGGAGCCACCGTCGAGTTGATAGAGCGGCTCCCGCCCGACGACCTGCCCGCTCGCATGGCTCTCTACCCTTCGTGGTGGGATCTGCTTCCGGCGTGGTTTGGCAAACGCATCGATGAGGTCGCGATCCACGGGAATGTCATCTGCGGAGGGGTGAGCAAGGTATTGTACGAAGCGGAGTGGCGCGGACTTCAAGCCTCATCGCGCCCGCTAGAGCTCGCCCCAGGCGAGCGAGTCGTCGACGAGCTCGACTTCGCGGACATCGTGAGCGAAAAAGCACACGATTATCAACTCACCTCAAAGCACTCGGGCTATGTGGTGATGAAGGTGTTACCCGTTCCACGGGACCCGAGCCGGGATTTGTTCGATGCGGGGCGATTGGTCTTTCACGGCGCAAAATCCCGCTTTTTCTTGCGCGGGCTGCGACGCGGCGAAGCTATGTCACTCATTTTCCGCGCGGCACCCGATCGCAGAATGGCCTTCGAAGTCAGGGTGGACGGTCGTGGCGCAGGCAGCGTCGTGTTCGACGGGGCCAGCGTTTGGCAAGAGCTCGCGCTCGCGCTCGATCCGAGATACCTGCGCGAGTACGTGTCCGTCGAGCTCGTACCCGAAAGCTCCGAGCACATTCTGTATCATCTGTGGGTGGTGACCAAGGAGCCGTTTGGCAGTCCTTCACCGGATCTGACAAGGAGGGGTGGCGCTGCTCATCTGGGTGTCAGGAGTCAGAGGTAAGCCGAGCGCACCCGAGCGATAACCCCGTACGGCGCAAGATACACTGAGCCAGGAAGGGTTCCGCGGGAGCGAGGTCCTGGAGGCGGCGGGCCTTAGACTAGTGTGCATCCCGGGTTTCTAGTCTGCTGCGCAGCGCGCGGCCTCTTCGCTGCACTTCTCAAAGTGTGATGGTGCCCTCCGCCGAACTAGCAAAGTCAGTGAGAAGTCCGACCGCGCACCTTCGGCTCCTCCCATTCGAGCGCAGCCTTTCAGGCGAGCACGAATTTGGGAGGAGCAAGCACGCGCGGAGCGCGTGCGGTGGTGGGCATCCACAAGAAGGCACGGCTGCGTTACGTCCACGGCTGCGTTACGTCCACGGCTGCGTTACGTCCACGGCTGCGTTACGTCCAAGGCTGCGTTACGTCCAAGGCTGCGTTACGTCCGCGGCTGAAATGCGTTGACTCACAGCGCGTAGCGTTGGTTGGCTCAGGAACGCGCTGGCGGAAGCTGCGGGTTCGATGCTGCAGTGCCTGAAGAGTCCTTGGATCCTTCGGGGGGCGGGAAGTTCAGTTCGTGTTCGACGATGTAGAGCGGACGGCGTTTGATTTCTTCGTAGATGCGGCCC
>JBLNFG010000501.1:0-3664 GCA_050263495.1 Myxococcales bacterium
CGCAGCTTACCGACCACACATGCTGCAATACGGGATGCCAGCGCTGCACGCGAGCGTGCTGCTCGATGATCACCAGCATCGCCTGAATCAGGAAGAAGGTAGCCATACTGGCTGCCATTCCGAAGCCAGCAGCGGCAAGCGTGACCCAGAAATGAAGCGCAGCACTTGCGACGAACGCTCCCAGAACGGCCCCGCTCACATTCGTCCGACGCATCAGTGGGCGAAAGCAGTGCTCCAGCAGCATCCGGTGAACCACGAGATTCCACCGGCAACCCCAGAATTCGCGCAAAGTACGCGACAGTATCGGATTATCGTGGAGTCTCGGCACTCCCACGCCCCCGAGGTGAAAGGACGCCAAAAGAACCGCTAGCAGTGTCTCAGCGCTGCAGTACGCCCAGATGGCACCGATGAACCAGCGAATTGGGCAATCGCCTGCGGCACTCGAGTAAAGGGCGCCGCGTCTCAACAGCGAGGCGGTGATTGCCGTCAGCAGACCGAATCCAACGACGCGTGCCCATGCAGCTCGATCGATGAATGGTCGCAAGCGCTCGAACGAACGCGAGTCAATGGCACTCAGCACGTGGGCTCCCCTTCTGATGGGTCCCCAATCGTTTCGATCGCGATATAGGTCGAGATTCCGAAAAACGGCAAGGACGCCTCCGCAAGCGCACAAGAATCGCGTGACCGGGGACCCGGTGCTGGCAAGCCAAGGCGTGAAGAGAGTCAGGGCAACGAGCACCGCGGCCAGCGCACGTCGCGAGGCACTCGGGCCATTGATGGCGCCACTTGCCCCACACAGAGCGGCGGTAACCGGAAAAGCAGTCCAATCTCCGAGCTCTTGAATACTCAACGTCACCAAATTGCCAGTACCTTGTCTAGCCGAGACGGAAGAATAGTCCGACGCTCCAGGCAGTCCACGAGTTTCGGCTTTCGGAGTTGCTCGTGCTCGACCGTCTTTGAAGAGATCGTGCTTGGGCCGGGTGTTCTCCTCGGTTGCGCTTGCGTCGACGCGTGGCAGCCTTTCGCATGGTTGAGTGAACGCACTCGCCGAGCGGGGCTCCCTTCTGTCCTGCGCTGACTTTTGCGATGCTGCCCTTAGCACCATCCGCGCGTGGCTATTTTCGAATCGATTGATCGCCACGGCGGACATTGCCGCTCGTGCAACGCCATGCGTCGTTTGCGCGCCGCCACAAACCAAACTGCAGGCTTTAGGATTGCGAAGCGAGGCATTTACTTCTGCTACGTTGCTGAATACTCCACGACCGATCCAAGAAGTACGCTAGGTGGAGTGACTAGGAACGGGCGTGTGGAGAACACACGCGGTTTACCTACGACAAGCGAGACGTCTTGAGCGTTAGAACGACAAGCGAGACGTCTTGAGCGTTAGAATGAAAATGCCTTCGGTGAGGCCACGATCGTCTGGATGCAGGTGAATCCAACTCGCCTCCGCTTCAGGGGCCAGTCGATGCGACTCAAGGGGCCCCGGGAGCCTTGGTCTCGTGTCTGCGAATTGTAAAACTTTCGTCACAATCCTGCCTCAGGCTCCGGTCTCGGCATTGCTGTGCCGGAAAGGAACTCGGATGACCTATCTCATGTTACACCGCAGCGCGGTACTCTTATCCGTTCCGTGCGCCTTCGCGTTGTCTGCCTGCAACTCCACGGGCGGACCTTCCGCCTCCAACGGGCAAAGCGGCGGTGCCTCGTCGAGTTCGCCAAGCAACGAGACGAAAGAGAGTTTGCCCGACTACGCGTTGGTTTTCGACGAACAGACGGTCCGCACGCTGCACATTACGATTTCCTCGGAAGACTACGCGGCAATGAATGCAGATCTGGCTGAGCTCTTTTCGTCCAGCGGCATGCCAAAGGGGCAGGAGGCTGCGCTTGGGGCAGCGGGCGGAGGCGGTGCTCCAGGCTCTAGTGGTGGGGCTCCGACAGGTACTCTCCCTAGCGTTTCGGGCACAGGGAGCCCACCTGCATCTGCAGGCGGTGCTCCGAGCGTCGGCGTTATCAATGGGGCGGAGGACGCCACCAAGGGAGGCCAAGCTTCAACGGCGGCGACCTCTACCGGTGCTGCAAGTGGTGCCGGCAGTATGGCTCCGCTCGTAGGCGGTCCGCTAGGAGGTGGAGTCGTGCCGGCGGAACTCAGTGTGCCCTGCGCTGGGGCGAGCGCCGGCGATGCCTGTGAGGCCTCAGTCAATGGGTCATCGTTTTCGAGTACTTGTCAGGAGCTTGGCGGTTCGCTCGCGTGTGTTCCCGAGATGCAGGGCGGCATGCCCGGAGGGGGCGCAATGGGGGGCGGCGACCTGTTGAGCCGCGATCCCATCTACGTGCCAGTCACGGTCGAGATGGACACCACAGTCTGGAAGCACGTTGGAATGCGTTACAAGGGCAATTCCTCGTTGATGACTGCCTATTCCTCAGGCAATCGCAAGGTTCCATTTCGGCTCGATTTCGATCGTTACGAGGATGACTGGCCCGAGGCAAAGAATCAGCGCTTCCACGGCTTCGGCAAGCTGACGTTTGCTTCGAATTCTGGCGACGATTCGCAGATCCGTGAGTGCTTTGCCGATCATCTCCTGCGTAACTCTGATCTTCCTGCCGTGCGGTGCGCGTTTTGTCGCGTGGTGCTCGACGTTGGCAAGGGCGATGAGTACCTGGGCCTATACACGCTAGTCGAAGATCCCGCAGATGGTGCCTTGCTGGAACGGGCTTTCGGCTCAAAGGAGGGTAACCTCTACAAGCCGGAGGGCGCGGGAGCCACCTGGACTGCATTCGACCAGGAGAGCTTCACTAAGAAAACCAATGAGGATGCGGGCGACTATAGCGACGTTCGATCGGCGATTGACGCCCTTCTTGCAGATCGCTCCGATGCTCCCCGTTGGCGACAGGGGCTCGAAAAGATGTTCAACGTGAAGGGCTTCTTGCGTTGGCTGGCGGTCAACACCGTTATCGAAAACTGGGATGCGTACGGCAGCATGGCACACAATTACTATCTGTACGGCGTCCCATCCGACGGTGGTCGGCTCACTTGGATTCCGTGGGACCAAAACCTCTCACTTGGGGCCCAAGGCATGGGGGGCCCGGCGATGGGAAGGAGCAGCAACCAGTCGGCAGCCCAAGCAATCTTTCACACGGCAGTCGATGGCGGTTCGTGGCCCCTGATCCGATACCTGATGGATGACGCGACCTATGCGAAGATCTACCGGGAGGAGCTCAAGAGTTTCCTAGGCGGGGCGTTCGATGAGAATAGCGCTGCTGCAAAGGCTCGCGACCTGTATGGTCTCGTTGCGCCCCATGTCGTTGGTACCGGCGGCGAGGTCGCGGGTTCGACCACCGTGAGCTCGCCCGAAGCTTTCGCCACTGCTATCGACGACCTAGTCGCCGTCATTGCCGAGCGACGGCAGCTGGTTCTACAAGCTCTGGACGAATACCCCGAATAGGATTGCTTCGCGGGCGCAGACATTGTGAACGGAACTTGTCGTGGTACGATTCGCGTACCCCGAGTGCGCCGATGACAGAGCAGCTCGCCACCCGAATCCCGACCAACCGAACGCAATTCAGACGTTCGCGCCCCGCCGCGTCGGACCTGCAGAGTGCCGCTCGAAAGCCGTCGAGTGGTCTTGAGTTTAGCCTCACGCGATGCCCGCAGCGGCGAGGCTTACGA
>JBLNFG010000502.1:0-3221 GCA_050263495.1 Myxococcales bacterium
ATGGCTCACATTCCCGCACGGCTCGCGCAGTAAGGCGTGCCACCGCAAGTGGGCTGGGCCGAGAGTCTTCGGCACGGCTCACATTCCCGCACGGCTCGCGCAGTAAGGCGTGCCACCGCAAGTGGGCTGGGCCGAGAGTTTTCGGTACAGTCGTCGAACAATCACGATCGCGGACGACGTTGAGCCAAATCACTCAACCCGAACGCCAATAGACTGTCCGCTGTTTCCTGTAGCGTCTCCTCTATCCCGCGCGGTTCCCATCCGAGGAGTTGGCGCAGGCGAGAGGAGTCGAAATCTCGCTTGCGCCCCAGCCGGGGAGCAACCTCCTCCCGGAGCGTCAAGCTCACAAGCGCTCCCATGCGGATCGTCCAGCTTGGCAGGCGCGTCGTGGGCACACGGATCCCTCTCGGCGCCAAGTAGTCGTGAAGTGACTTGGCAATTTGCAAATAGGACCAGGTGACGTTGTTGCAGATGAAGCGTTTCCCTGCGGCATCGGGAGCGACCATGGCAAGGTAGTGCGCCTTGGCAACATCGCGAACGTCAACTAGGCCAAAGTACAAGTCAGGCACCAAAGGCACCTTGCCGCTCAGCAACATGGCTACGAGTTCGAGCGACGGACTACGTTCCGCCCAGAGCAAGGGGCCCAATACAAAGCTCGGGTTAATGGTGACGAGCTCCGGCGCGTCCGGATGAGCTTGTACATAATCCCAAGCGGCCAGCTCAGCGACAGTCTTACTCTTGTTATATGGCGGAAGCGGCTCTACAACGCTCCAATCCAGTTCGGTGAATGGCGCTTCGCGCTGCGGATGCCCGCCACCGATCGCAGCGATGGAAGAAGTCATTACCACACGAGGGATCCGAGCTCGGCGCGCGGCTTCGAGCACTCGGATTGTGCCGTCGCGTGCCGATCCCACCATACCATCGTCGCGGATCGGAATTTTCCGCGGCACCGGCGAAGCAACGTGGAACACGCCATCAAGCCCTTCAACGGCCGCGGCCCAGCCGTCGTCTCTCTCCAGTTGGGCCGGTACGAATTCCAGCCGCTCTCCGAGTGGCCTGTCGCGTCCTAACACCGCAATGAGTGATTGCGCCGCATCCATTCGTCGCAACGTGCCGCGGACGCGGTGCCCACGCCCGAGCAGCAGGTCGATCAAGTGCATCGCCACGAAGCCGGAGGCTCCTGTGACCAGATACCGTGCTGGTTCCGAGTGCGGTGTGGCATTCACGCTGCATCTCGTAAACGCTCCACGTCGCAGGATCAAGCAGAACCATCGCTGGGCGTCGGCTCTCGCCTGGTCCGGTACGCGCACGCCCCCGTCCCCCCCGCGACCGCGTGAGCGACTCGCCGGAGTTCCGTGCTCGCGAGCATCAACTCGTCTGAGCGAGCTCCACGGCGTCTGCGCCGGCGGGCTGTCGAGGTTTGCTCGTTAGATTGTCGAGAGTCCGCGCGTGCCGATCCTCTGGCAAAAGCGGTCTCACAACCTTAGTTTCGTGCCCCCTTTTCAGAACCGCGTCGGCGCATCAGGTCGGCGGCTCCCCATGCTTAGGCTTACGTAGCTCGCGATTGAACAGCGCGAGGGTCCGTTCCCAGGCCAACTTGGCCGCGGCTGCGTCGTAGCGCGGGGTCGTGTCGTTGTTGAAGCCGTGCTGCGTGTTCGGGTACCGAAAGATTTCGAACCTTGCGTGCGCGGCGCTCAATGCGGCCTCATACGGCGGCCACGTGTCGTTGACTCGAGCGTCGACGTCCGCAAGATGGACCTGCAGGGTCGCCTTCACTCGGGCTGCTTGTTCGGGAGCCGGCGCGGGGCCGTAGAAGGGCACTGCTGCGATGAGTTCGGGGAGCTTCGTCGCCAGGAAGTTCACGGTACCGCCACCCCAGCAGAAACCGACGGCTCCGAGTCGTCGATTCGAGTCGCGATGACGCCCGATGAATTGCGCCGCTGCCAAGAAGTCTTCACGGGTCTTCGCTTGATCGAGAGTCGCGAACAGCTCTCGTGCCTTGTCTTCATTGCCCGGGTAGCCGCCGAGTGGAGAAAGCGCATCGGGCGCGAATGCTAGAAAATTCTCGAGTGCCAAGCGACGCGTGATGTCTTCAATGTGTGGATTCAACCCGCGGTTCTCGTGCGCGA
Source organism: Myxococcales bacterium (assembly GCA_050263495.1). Lineage (GTDB taxonomy): Bacteria > Myxococcota_A > Polyangia > Polyangiales > Polyangiaceae > FEN-1139. The sequence goes on from JBLNFG010000502.1 coordinate 2,130, forward strand.
CCAGCACCACCGGAAGGTCGCCGTGGCGCCGCTTCGGGCGTGCAAGATAACCGCGAACCCGTCCGTTGCCCTTTGGGGACTTGAACTCGACCACCTCGGTCTCGATGCGAGGCTCGTCCGCTGGCACTTGTGCGTAGGCGAAGTTCGGACTGAGTGCCTCGAGCAATGCTCCGGCTCCAATGCCCGTAACCGCATACGCTGCAGCCCGTTCGAGAAACGTGCGCCGGCTGATCGCGCCGTGTACGTACTCATCGAACAACTTCAACACCTCAGGGCGAAAGTCGCTCGCTCTCTGGCGCCGCTCCACGCCATTCGATGCCGCTGCTTTCGAGGTCGTGCCCTCATCGTTCTGCTCGTCCATGACGTTCAATCATGGGGAAGCCGGTTCACTGCCGCAAGCCAGCCTCTTCACGGGGAATTGCCGAAGATTTCTGGCTATCTGTGCATGCCGGGGGCTTCGCGCAACGCTGGAGTGAGCTGGCTTCTGCACGATTGGGTGTGCGCATACGTGATCGCGTCCAACGTCGTTCGGGTCGGAGCGGTAGGACCAGAGTAGCCAATTCTGGCGAGGTACGCAGGCATATCACTTGCCGAGGTCATTGCTTTCGGAGACGGCGAAATCTTGCGAACGAATGCGGAATGTCAAGTGTCAAGTCTGTGCGACCGTGCGCCACGGCGGGAGAAACACAAACGCGCTACCTACCATATCTGCTACCTTCGCGAGGACTTGCCTTCCCTACCCATGAAAGCCCGCGTAGTAGCGAGAATCCCTCGAGACGATGACGCCTACGGACCCGCCCCTGCGCGCTCAATCGCGCTACTTGCCTCGCTTCCTTGGGTTTCGCCCAAGCCCCAAGTCGCTCCGCGACTTGCCAGCACCCCTCATCTCGATAAATTCCGGATACTGGTTTGCGCGGGCTGTCTGACTGCGAATAGTCCGGCGTGGGCAGTGCCAACCTTTGGCGTAATCGCTGAAGGCACCTGCCCAAGTCAAGAAGAGCTCACGCAAGCCGTGGTAGCGAAGGGTTGGTCCCAAGTACCGAGGCTCACCAATTCGATCGATCGCCGTGACTACGATCGTGACTACGATAT
>JBLNFG010000503.1:0-12360 GCA_050263495.1 Myxococcales bacterium
TCTGGGGTGAGAGAGAGAGCGTCGCACGAGAAGAGCTTCAACCCACTCAACCCGGGTGTGACGCAACTGCACCCGGGAAGCACCCTGAGCATCGGTGCTGGCAGTAGGGTGGAGATCCAACACGCGGGAGCGACGGTTACCCTGACGAGCGGCAATCACGTCGTAAGCAGCGCATCCGCGATTGAGGTGCAACGAGGGAAGGCCTCTGTGACAGGTGCCGTACGCATCGCGGTTCCAGGCGGAACCATCGAGACGTCAGGCCAGACCGTTGCCGCCGTAGAAACGGTCGATCGCGGACGAACCCACCTGCGCTTGGATCAGGGCGTCGCGACAGTAACGACGAGCAGCGGCACCACTCGCGTCGAGGCGGGCCAAGAGATCATGGTTCTAGCCGATGGTGCGACGAAGCTCGAAGGGCGCGGCCTCGACTACGCGGATCTGACGCTGGAAGTGGGAGAGTCCGTCACCGTGCACGATCCGAGGCCTCCGACGGCCGTACGGTTTCGTTTCGGCAGCCATTGCCCGGCGGGTGGCGTGGTGCGGGCTTCAAGGAATACGCATGCTAGCGGCAAAGGTGCGGTGGCGCTCGCGTTGGGAGTTGGCCGATACGACTATGCCTTGTATTGCTTAGGTGAAGGCGGCTTCGAGAAAACGCCCGTCGCCAGCGGCGCCGTGACCATCGCCATGGACTCCGGTACTCGCCCAGTACCCAGCAAGCCCCCGGCAACGTCCGTGAGTATTGACGGTCGCAAGTACACGGTCATGTATCAAAATCAGCTTCCAAGCGTGCTCGTGACGTGGCCCAACGCGCCGCAAAACGGACGTTACACCCTGCACGTTACCTCACGCACGGGTCAAAGGGTTTTCTCGACCGCAGCGCCGTCACATGCATTCAAGTCGGGTGCATTGCAGGATGGTCGCCACACCATGCATTTCGAATGTGACGGGCGGGCATCACGGTACACGGAGATCGACATCAAGTTCGACAACACGGCGCCCCAGGCGAGCCTACTTACACCAGTCGAATCCAACGTGCAGCAGGGCGGAGAAATTGCCATCAGCGGCACAGTGCAGCCGGGCTGGTCCGTGGAGGTAGGCGGGCGCAAGATCGATCCGGACGAGCACCAACGTTTCGCTGAGCGGGCGCAGATGCCGACTGAGGAACGCGCCGTAGCGGTTAGGCTCACGCACCCGACGCGGGGAACACACGTTTACCTGCGTCGGGCAGCTACGACGAGTCGTTAAGGGTACTCAGGTATCGACGAAGCAACTGACAGATCGGGTTCAGTCACTCTGCTACTCTCGCTCCCCAAGTTGGTGTTCAGCATGATTAGCGAGCATATCCGCGAAGGATAGGTAGACAGAGACCGGCCCCGTGGCTAGTGGGGGCGCTCGCACCTACAGCAAGCGGCAATCAAGGACACGGGTGAGTCCGCTGATCCGTGACAAAAACCGGGATCCTCCACCAGTCACCAACAGAACGCCCGCAACCGTTAGTGACCCTGCGCGTTGCCAGCCAATGCCGTCTGTGTCTTGTCGCTGCCCTTTTGATTGGTTTGGAGTAGATCGGCCTTTCTGCAATCCCAAACCAGCGATGAAGCGACGAATCGACGAGAGTGACGAGGCGCGGATCAGGTGCCGAGGGGTGCTCTTGTGAGCGCCTCGCCAAATCGTTCCGCGAAAGAGAGGCAGCAGAGTCTGACTCCCGCCAATCATGCACAGCTATCTCCTCTTTCATAGCCTTGCCGAGCTCACCGCCGCCACGGTCAGCTTCGCCACCTTCATGTTCGCGTGGAACACGCGACGTTTCCAGAATGCCTATCTTCTTACTGTTGGCGCGGCTGCACTCTTTGTCGGCGCCTACGAAGCCTTGCACTGCCTGGCTTTCCCCGGAATGCAGGTTTTCGTAGGGTTCGACGACAATCTCTCTCCACAGCTCTGGCTCGCCGCGCGCGTTCTTCAAGTGAGCGCCTCTCTCGTCGGACTCTTGTTACCAAACCGTCCCGTTCGAGCTCCGTGCCTGCTAGCAGCTTTCGGAGGCCTATTTGCGGTGGGATGTCTTGCCATCTTCAGCGGGCAAGTACCGGCAGTGGTGCAGCTGCCGTCTGGATTGACCCCGTTCAAAGTGGCAATGGAGTGGACGTTAGTCGGCGCGTTCCTCACCTTTGTGGTGCTCCTATTTCGCGTTCGCGACCGCTTCTCGTTCCGCGTCTTCTGGCTGCTGGTCGCGCATGGCCTGACCATGGCTGCATGCGAGATCTGTTTCACGCTCTACGCGCGACCGTATGACCCATCGAATCTCCTGGGACACATTCTGCTCTTGACTGGTGGGACTCTGCAGTACCTCGCGATCTTGCGTGCTGGGCTGATCGATCCGAGCGAGACGCACTTTCGCGATCTGACTCGGATCCGAGATCGGCTTGAGCGCGCCCAAGCTGCGGGGCGAATTGGCACTTTCGAGTGGGACTTAGCGAGTGGCGTCAGCATCGCGGGAATGGAGTCAGTCTACGGAGATCACAGTCCGCCGCCTGGAGACATGAGTGCATGGAGAGACCGGATCCACCCCGAGGATCGCGACCGGGTCGCCCGAGACTTGGACGTGGTTCTGGCGCAGCGCACCGATTACGATACCGAGTATCGGGTGACATGGCCTGACGGCTCTACCCGCTGGGTCGCGGCACGCGGGCGACTTCAAACGGACAACCATGGGCGGCCCTTCCGACTCGTCGGGGTCAACATGGACATCACGGAGCGCAAGCGGGTTGAGCAGGCGTTACGCGAGAGCGAACAGCAATACCGGCAGGAGCGCGAGCAAGCGGAACGGCGTGCGGCCGAGCTGGATGCGATTCTGGACTCCTTGGCAGAGCCATTGGTGGTGAGTGACGCTCACGGGAAGGTGGTGCGTGTCAACCCAGCGTTTCGTCGATTGATCGGTCCGATCGAATCATGGCAAGGTCTCGACATCGCGGACCGGCTGAAGCTAGTACAGGCTGAATCCGCCGACGGAAGTGCTCTCGAGCCACAGCAGACGCCAGAGTCGCGGGCCTTAGCGGGAGAGACCGTGCACGGTGTCTTACAGCGTTGGCATCTTCGGTCCGGCACCGTGATGCATTTAGCGACCAGCTCCGCACCGATCCGCACGGCAACTGGGATCGTGGGGGCCGTCGTAATTTTTACGGACGTGAGCGAGCGGGTGCGCGCCGAGCAAGCGCTGCGCGAGATGGACCAGCGCAAGAATGAGTTCATGGCCGTGCTCTCGCACGAGCTCCGTAACCCCTTGGCGCCTATCCAAAACAGCCTGCATATTCTTGGCCGGGTAGCACCAGAGAGTGAACAGGCCCAGCGAGCTCTGGCCGTAATCCGGAGACAGGTGGGACAGCTTTCCAGGCTAGTGGACGACCTGCTCGATCTCACGCGGATCAGTCGCAACAAGATTCACTTGCAACGCGAACGTGCCGAGCTCAACGACCTGGTGCGACGTACTGTCGAGGACTACCACACGCTGTTTGACGGCAAGGATGTCCGCGTCCATTTTCACCCAACCATGAGTCCAGTGTTTGCCCACGTGGACGCGAATCGCCTCGCGCAAGCCGTCGGAAACTTGCTCCAGAATGCGCTAAAATTCACGCCAACGGGGGGGCAAGTAGACGTCTCCGTCATCCTCTCGCCAGGCGCGAAGCAGGTCGACATCCGAGTTGCGGATAACGGCACCGGGCTGACCGCTGAAGTGCTCCCGCGGTTGTTTCAGCCGTTCGTGCAGGCGGACGAGACGCTGGAGCGAAGCAAAGGTGGCCTCGGTCTCGGCTTGGCTCTGGTCAAAGGCGTGATTGAGTTGCATGAAGGGCACGTGTGCGCCTGCAGTGAGGGACTCGGTAAGGGGGCAGAGTTCGTTCTCACCTTGCCGCTCGGGGAAGCGGCCGCAAACCAGACTCTCGCAGATTCTAAGAAGGCCCACAATCGGCCGAAGCGTGTGTTGATCATTGAAGACAACGTTGACGCTGCGGACACGCTTTGCGAGGTGCTCAGGTTTGAAGGACACGAAGTGACTGTTGCTTACGATGGGCGCAAAGGGATCGAGCGCGCTCGAGAGATCGGGCCCGACGTGATCCTGTGTGATATTGGACTGCCCGGAATGGACGGCTATGAAGTAGCACGCTCCCTGCGTGCAAATGCGACCCTTTGCGGAACTCGGCTCGTAGCTCTAAGCGGTTACGCCCTGCCCGAAGATCTCCGTCGCGCAACGGAGGCAGGTTTCGATGCGCACCTTGCAAAGCCGCCGAGCTTCGAAAAGCTCACCATGTTATTGGCGGAAGTCACGGCGTCGACGGACGTCACGCGTTTGGGCGTCGGCAACTCGCGAGCGTAGCCTCGCCCATTTCGGCCGAGCGCAACGAATGCTTTCTTTGACCCGCAGTCTCATTTTTTGTCTTGAGCGTCGCGGTTACGACCTAGAATTCCGGCACTTTATCGCATGCTTGCGGAGCTTGCCGTCCCACGCCTGACGGCGGACCCACCTCTCGCACTCTATCAAATCGAAAGTGCCCTGTAAGTTCCCGCTGCCTCGCGCGTACTAGGAGTGGCGCGGCCCAACACGAGGACCGCACCAACGCGGACCGAGTGAGGTGGACCCATGCACGGCAGCGATAAGGACAATTGCGACACAAGCCCTCGACGAACCGACAGCGAGCCACCGCACGCCAGGGAACTAGACGATGCCAAGCCGGAACGAAGCGGCAACGCCCAGCGCGACCAGGGCACGAGCGACGCTGAGCCGGAACGAAGCGACGCTGAGTCGCCACGAAACGACCAGAAGCCACCGCACGACAAGGAAACGAACGGAACCACGTCGCAACACGCCAAGCTGAACGAGCTTACCACCCGCACTGCGTCGAGCGACGGACAACCAGGGGACCGCGTCGAGTCCCAGTCGCTCGCGTCTCCAGTGACCGAGCCGATCCCAACCAAGTCGACCCTCGCTGGAGTTCCGCCCCAAACCACCTCGATTCCCGGCCACCTCGCGGCCGCGGCCTTCCTCGGTATGGCTGCGGTCGTGGGTGCCCTTGTGTGGTGGATGGTGTCGGAAAAATCGCCATCGCGGGAAACCGAGGTGGTTCAGACGAGCGGTGACGAGAGTGAGTTTCCGCCTGTGCGATCAATTGCCGCTGATGAGAGCGACCCGGAAGACGAATTGGAATCGCAGCGGGCGTCACGCGGGTTGGGGGAGTTGCGCGCGAAGAAGCCAGGGGAGACCAAGGAGCGGACGGACGCCGTGCGTCTCGTGCGCCATCACGTGCGGGCGCGCATCGTGGGCGCGGTCGCCAAGACCGAGGTGGACGAGGTGTTCCGGAACAATACGAACGAGGTGCTCGAAGGAATCTTCCGGTTTCCGCTGCCCGCGGACGCGCAGATTGAGCGGCTAGCGCTTGAGGTCGACGGCCAGTTGGTGGAGGGAGCCTTTACGGATCGCGAACGCGCCGCGGCCATTTGGCGCGGCAGTATCGTGCAAGCGGCACCGCAGTTGCGCGCGCAGATCAAGGAGGAAATTATTTGGGTGCCTGGGCCGTGGCGTGATCCGGCATTGCTTGAGTGGCAACGCGGCAACCACTTTGAGCTTCGGATCTACCCGATTCCGAAGCAAGGCTCGCGGCGCATCGTACTTTCGTACACCCAGATTGTGCCAGGAACCTCCGCGCGGCGCTCCTATACCTATCCACTCCCGAAACAATCCGGCGAACTTCCGGCACTCGACGAGTTCTCGCTCGATCTGGAACTGCGCGGACACGATCCCCAGAGCAAGCCCAGGGTCGTGGGATACACGAGTAGACTCAATCTGGAACGCGACGAAGCCGCGCGTCTGCGCATCGACGAGCAACGATTCATACCGCACGGCGATCTGTTCGTTGAGTACGCGATGCCGAACGCGGACAAGGAGCTCATTGCTTGGGCGCATCAGCCCGCGGGCGGCGAGTCGTCTTACCTCGCCATGCTGCTACGACCGCAGCTAGCCCGTGCGCGAGAGCGCGGCCAGCACGCGTACGCCATCGTCGTCGACACGAGTCGCAGCATGTTCGGAGAGAACCTCAAGCGCGCAGTCGCGCTAGCTACCAGGATGGTTCGCGAGACGGCGCCGGACGATCGGGTCATGGTGCTAGCGTGTGACAACGAGTGCCGCACTTGGCCCGAAGGCTCTTCGGGGGGAGGCCGAATGGCGGCGCAAGCCGCTCGGAGTTGGCTCTCAACACAGACGGCCGAAGGCGCTTCGGACATTACCGGCGCCTTGGCGTCTGCGGCTGCGGCCTTAGGTCGCGCGAGCGCTGAGCGCACCAGGCATATCATCTATGTGGGTGACGGAACGGCTACCGCGGGTCCCACCCGACCCGCGACGATTTCCGCCGAGTTGCGTCATGTGCTCGGCGCCAGTCACGTCGACCTTACGGCAGTGGCCGTTGGCGCGGACTCCGATCTCGAAGGATTGCGTGCCGTGGCGCGGGGTGGCCACGGGGTCGTAATCCCCTATCTTCCCGGCACGAGCCTCGCGCGGGCCGCGTCTCTGGCAATGGGTTCGACGCTTGGTGCACGCGTCGAAGATGTAACGCTCGACTTGCCGCCAGGAGTGCAGGCCGTGTCGCCTCAACGGATTGACACCATCGCGGCCGGCGATGAACGTCTCATCGTTGCGAAGCTACGCTCTCCCGCTTTGCGCGGAGACGTCGTGTTGCGCGGTTCGATCGGCGATGTACCCTTCGAGCGACGATATCGCCTCGATGTGGAGGCAAGCGCAGGAGAGCGCAACGCGTTTGTGTCGCGATTGTGGGCCGCAAGTCGAATTCTCGATCTGGAACGCAGCGGTGATGTTCAGGCAAAGCGAGAAGCCATCGAGCTAAGCAGTCGCTTCAGCGTGGCCAGTCGATACACGTCGCTTCTCGTGCTCGAGAGCCAGGCCATGTTTGACGCGTTCGGACTGGATAACCGCCGCAAGGCTGCGACGTGGAGCGGCGAACTCGAAGACAGCGCGAGTGGAGCGGAAACAGAGGTTGACGAACAGGAGAACTCTGAGTCATTGCAAGCTGCGAGCGAGGCTGCGATTGTCGGAGCAGCAGGTCCCAAGCCACGCTTTGAGTCACCGGCTCCGGCGAGCGCGAAAGCTTCCAGGGTTGGACCGGCGAGTGGCATGGAAGATGGTGCGGCGACGGCTGCCCCCGCGCCAGCCAGCCCTGTTGCCCCCGCGCGCGTCACGAGGAAAAGAGCGGAAGCTGCGCAAGCAGAAGCCGATCAGGCGGCACAGATTGCGGTGGATCCACGTCCCGATTGGATTCCCAGGCAACCTCAGCGCTGGATTCCGATGCGTCGCGTCTGGGAACGTCGAGGGGAAATCTTGACCGATCGGCGCATTCCCGCGAGTGTCACTCCAGAGAAGATAGCCGCCGCTGAACGGGAGCTGCAGCAAAACCCAGATCGGCGTAGCTCCACAAAGAAGCTGTTGGATCTCTACCTGAGAGGCGGCGACCTCGATCGAGCGGAAGAGCTCACCGAGGGTTGGGCTGGACGCGATCCCCTCGACGTGGAGGTGCTCGTCGCGAGAGCCGATATCGCTGCACGCCGCGGTAGTCGCGCTCTCGCTGTTCGTATCCTCGGAAGCGTTCTCGACGTGCACCCGAGCGATGTCGGCGCGCAGCAAAGACTGGGGCGCTTGATGCGGTGGAGCGGGCAGCCCACGGTGGCGTGCAGGTTCGCGACGGCGTTGGCGGAGTTCCACCCAGGCGATGAGAAAGCGCTGGCGGAAGCACTGCGCTGCCTCGTCGAGCTAGGCGATGTCGAGTTAGCCCAGGGACTTCGAGTAGCGGCTGAGGACAAAGTGCTGCGATCGGCAGAACGGCTGCTGCAGAAGGCGCGACCGGCCGAGACGTTGAGCGGTGACATACGGGTCACTGCCACTTGGCATGGCGCGGGAGCCGTTGACGTTGATCTCTCGTTGATTGATCCGGACGCGCATCGTGTGTCCTGGTTAGGTGCTCCCACACGTGCAGTGATTTCCGCTACCGACGCAGTCGGCTTAGCCAGCGAAGGGCTAGCTCTGCGCGGCGGCAAACCCGGCGAATACGTGCTCGAACTGGTCCGCGGGAACGGCCAAGGAAGTGTGGCTGGCACCGTAACAGTGCAGCTTGCCGGATCACGGACTCAAATCCCGTTTAGCCTCGATGGCGATCGTCTGGTGCTCGCTATCCTTAGGGTTACGACGGTTCCCCGCTTAGTACCATTCGGCAATTCCCGGCAACCAGTCGGCTTGTTCTGAGTCCTGGGGCCCCCTGAGCGGTGGAAATGTCATTCGAGTGACGCCGAAGGATTTCCGATCATCGTTCCCACTAGTCCGAGTAGCTCGTGGATCGGAAACGGTTTGCCTAGCACGTGTTGGAATCCACCGGCGAGCAACTGTGCGGTGGCGTGCTCATCCGCATACCCGGTTGCTGCGATGGCGGGAACCTGTGAATCAAGTCGTCGTAGTGCCGCCAGTGTGTCGACTCCACCCAACCCGCCCTTTACCGTGAGATCGAGGATCACCAGATCGAAAGGTAATCCCTTCTCCTGGGCACGACGGAATTCCAACAATGCCTGGTCGCCATTCCCGACCACCACTACCGAGTACCCGCATCGTTCGAGCGCGCGCTGCAGCAGGGCTTGGAGAACCACCTCGTCATCCATGACCAAAACACGCCCGGAGCCCGGCGTGGATTCGCTCGAGAGTTCGCGCGTCAAGCTAGTTCCAAGCGAGCTGTTGGTAGGCAGCGAGACCTTGAAAGTCGTCCCTATGCCAACTCCAGATGACACTTCGATCTTGCCGCCGTGTTCCGTCACGATAGCGTGACTCGTCGCGAGCCCTAATCCATTCCCTTCAGGCTTGGTTGTAAAGTACGGCTCGAAGATCCTCGGAAGCAGCTCGGCCGGGATCCCGGGACCGTCGTCGCACACACTGATCTCCAGTTGTCGAGGCGAGCCCACCGCTTGTGCTCCTGCTGCATCCCGATTCTCAATCGAAACTACGATTGTTCCGCTGTCGGACATCGCTTGTCTGGCGTTCAGCAGTATGTTGCAGAACACCTGTGCCAACTGTCCCGAATCGGCCATCACGGTCGTGCGCGTCGCGGTATAGCGTCGGATACAGCGCACGCCCGAGCCGCTCAGACTCAGCAAGATGCACTCGTCGATCAAAGCGGTCACCTCGAGCGCGCTACGGGTCCTAACCTGGCCCTTAGAAAACGTCATCAGTCGTTTGGTAAGGTCCTTGGCGCGATCAAAAGCAGCCATCGCCATTGAGCGATACTCCGCCTGCTCCTCTTCGGTCGCGTCGTCGCACGATTGAAGCTCGAGCGATACTTGGATGGACATGAGCAAGTTGTTGAAGTCATGAGCGACGCCAGCGGCGAACAAGCATAAGCCTTCGAGCCGCTGAATGCGCGACAGTTCTTGGCGCAATCGCCGTTCCTCTGACACATCGAGGCAAGAGAGCATGGTACCGCGGAAATCGCCTTCCGTCGCAAATACGCGGTGAGCTGTCACCCGCAACCAGCGAAGATTCTGCCGTGGCGTCGTGTCGATGCATTGTGCCTCGAAATCCCTACAATTGATTCCGCGCTCGAACCACTCTGACCAGTCCTTAGGCAATTCAATAACGTCACTTAGTCGCTTACCGGTGATAGCGCTAAGCGTACGCCCCGATAGTCGTTGCATCGCCGGGTTGGCATAGCTTACCTCCCCGGAGGGATCGCACAGCATGATCCCGGCACTTGAGGACATGAGCGCGAAGTCCTTAAGCTGAAGCGCCTGATTCGCCTCCTCAAGCTCGAGCAGCTTATTCTCCAGTTTACGGATCAAGACCTGGTTGTATTGCTGCAAGTACGGCGTCAGAGGCAGATTCGGTTGCTCGATGGGTGGTAGCGTGGGCTCGGCTTCGCGACGGAGAACATCGCGGACCCGCTCGCGGAATGCGCTTGGATCAACGGGTTTTACGATGAAGTCGTTGGCACCAAGCGAGCGGGCGAATGCCTCGTCGCGCGAGTCGGTGTAGGTTGCCGTGTAGAAGACGAATGGAATCCTCTTCAGTTCAGGTCTCTGCTGCCACTCGCGACACAGGCTGAAGCCATCCATTCCCGGCATGAGGATGTCAGAAATTACGATATCGATGCTGTGCTGTCGCGCGCACTCTAGGGCGGCGAGGCCATTCTCCGCTTCGAACACCTCGAACCCGTCAGCTGCCAGCAGACACCGCAGTAGATAGATGTTTTCAGCGTGATCGTCTACGACCAGTGCAGTAGGCATATCCGTTCCTTTAGACACTTGGACATCGATATCATTTCTCGGACGAATTGGGCCGCGTGACGAGTCACCTGCTCAACGTTGGTGGGGCGTTTCCATCCGGTAGATGGGTCCTGATGCGGGCCACGAAGGTTGCGGGATCGATCGGCTTCTCGACATAGTCCGTCGCCCCTGCGGCGAGGGCCTTCTCGCGATCACCCGCCATCGCGTAAGAGGTGACCGCGACGATTGGAACGGTAGAAAGCCATTGACGCTTGCGCAATTCGAGAGCAACAGAGTAGCCGTCCATTCCTGGGAGTTGGATATCCAGAAGAATCAAATCGGGTGGCATTCGATCCGCGAGCTCCAGGCCTTCATGCCCGGAGCGCGCGTCAGTAACGACGAACCCGTTTTTTTCGAGTAAGAAGCGCATCAGGTAGAGGTTCTGCTCATTATCTTCAATGACGAGGACCTTGTATCGTGTCATGACGTCGCCGTGTGTGTGGGAAGGGTGAAACAAAATACGCTACCGACCCCAACTGCGCTACTCACTCGAATCGAGCCGCCCATCAGCTCTACGAGTCTCTTGCAGATCGAGAGACCTAGGCCAGTGCCCTCGTGGCGTCGCGATAGGCCGGTTTCCAGCTGTCGAAACGGCTGGAAGAGGCTGGGTAACTCGGATTCCGAAATTCCAACCCCTGTGTCTCGCACTGCAACCTCAATTGCCCCATCAATCGACTTTGCCTCCACCGCGACTTCCCCGCGTTCGGTGAACTTGACGCCGTTGTTGACGAGATTCAGCAGCACCTGCTCGACCCGGCGACGGTCTCCGACCACCTGAGTGTTCGTAGCTGAGACATGACTTGACAGTCGTAGTCCCTTGCGCGTCGCAGCAGGCGTGATTACTCCCAACACGTTGCGGATCGATGCCCCTAGATCGAAACGATCCGAACTCAAGACGAGTTGGCCCGCTTCAATTTTCGAGATATCTAGGACATCGTTGATTAGCGCAAGCAAGTGTTGCGCGCTCCCTTGCACCATGCCCAGCTGTTTTTCTTGTTCCTGATTGAGTTGCCCGGTTAGGCCCTGCAACATGATTCCAGTAAACCCTATGATAGAGTTGAGCGGGGTACGAAGCTCGTGAGACATGGTGGCGAGAAAGGCGGACTTCAGCAGGTCGGCAGACTCTGCAGCCTCTTTGGCGGCACTAAGTTCTTGGGTGCGAACGATAACGCGTTGTTCAAGCTCGAGTCGAGCATCCTCTAGGGCGACCATCGCTCGATGGCGTTCTGTTTGGGCTTGTAAGGCTGCCATTCCGTGCGAAATAGTGTTGCCGAGGTCCTCCAATAGCCCAACCTCTGTGTTGTCGAAGGCGTCTGGTTCTGTGGCGTAGATGAGGAGCATCCCAAAGACTTCGTCTTCGACGATCAGTGGCACGGCAATGGCGGCGGAAAAGTCGCGCGTGGCGAGGGCCTCGCGCCATGTTGCAAAATCCGGGTTATGCATCAAGTCGCGCGCGACAGCCGGCGCGCGCGAGCGAATTGCCGTTCCGGCAGTACCCCGTCCCTGGGGATTGTCGCCCCAACTAACGAAGATGCGGTCGATGAATCCATCTCCTGGACCAGCAAACGTAACGGGGCGCACGGTTCGCTGGGCGTCGTGTTCGGCCCGGCCAATCCAAGCCATGCGATACCCGGCTGATTCGACCGAGATGCGACACACATCCGCCAGTAGGGACTCAACGTCCTTTGCGCGTACAACTGCACCCTTTACCAGAGAAAACAGACGTAGTGCCCGATTGGCACGCTTCAGCGAAGCTTCGGCATTGCGGCGCTCAACGACTTCGGCCTCGCGTGCCTCACCCGTTTCAAGCAATTTGAAGAGAAGCACCGTTAACGACAGAGTAATGAGTCCGCCCACCAAGAAATAGGGAGACACCAGCGCGTTGTATTTGCTCCAGCCACCAACCCGCATGCCAACAAGCTGCCACCTCCCGGAGGGGAGCGTGACGTCCAGCACCACGGGGTTCTCCGCGAAGAGGCGGGGATTCCCCCAAAACGGTTTGCCCGG
>JBLNFG010000504.1:0-9962 GCA_050263495.1 Myxococcales bacterium
GGAACGCAACCGTCCCGGACAGGCATAGCAAGGTGAAGAACACGCCATTGAGGATCGAATAGCCGACACGTGCGCCCATTGTTTTCCAACCGGGATGGCCAATGTAGATCGTAGTTGGAAAGGGGGACCCAAAACATGCGCCAAGCAGTGTGCCGATGCCATTGGCTACCAGCGACGGGACCGTGCGGTAGTCGTCCCCGGCAGCGGAAGCGCTCTCCAGGTTTTGGAGCGACCCAATCACATTGAATAACGCCATCGGAATGATGACGGGCAGAAACTCGAGCAAGTAGCCAGAAGCAAAGCCGTGCGCCAGCGTGCTCAATTGTGGAATTGGCGCCTTGAAACCGATGAGTCCCGTCGCGAGCGCAGCCCGCGTGGGATCCCAATGCGCGAGCCCGGTGGTCCACGCCAGCACTGTGCCAAGCAACACTGCCACCAAGCCGCCCGGTATGCCGTATGGGAAGCGGACGCGGCCGAAGTACGTGAGAAGCACGGCGCCGAATGGCAAGAATGCGACCACGGGCGCGGCGAACGTGCGAAACAAGAACCCAGCCGCAATGAAGGTGATCGCGATTCCGGCGAGCGTTGCCAGCATGGCGGCTCGGGGCGTCCAACGCCGTAGCCAGTCCACGAGCCATGCACCACCCGCTTCGATCAAGCCGGTCGCAATCGTAGCGACAATGCCCGCTTGGAACGCCATCTCCGACGCCGATTGCGGGCTCTCCCCTCGCCCTAATGCAACCAACCGCACGGGAAGCATCACGAGAAAAACGAACCCGATCAACGTCACGGTGTTGATTCCGTACGGCAATGCGCATACGTCTCTGCGCCCGGTGCTCAGCTGTAGCTGACGCGCTTGGTAGGCATAGAAGGCATTGCCAACCACGAGTGAGACAGCAACGCCGGGCAAGAGCCGCCCGTAGATCAGCGCCGAGTCGAATCCGAGCACATTGCTGGTGAGCGCGGTGAGCAACAGAACCTGGATCAGGTTGTCGAGTGCCAGCCCGAAGAACCCATCAATGTCCCCCCGAACGAACCATCGAGCGAGAGGCTTGTCACCAATCGACATGTTCGCCCAATAGCCGATTTACGCTGGGAATGATAGAATCGGCGCGGTTCGAGCGGCTTTCAATTGCAGCGGGACGTGAGTAGAACGGCCGTGCACTGCGCCCGCCGTTTCGAAGGGCAGCGGCGAACGTCCACCGAGGTCAACGCTGGGCGGCAAGAACCAGGGGAGCACGACGACCCGCCGCGCCCATCACGATGAGGTAGGCCCCAATCGCCACGGCAGATCGGGTCGACGAGACGAAGCTTGCCGGGGCTGATCGGGGGCGCATCGCTGCGGAAGACCCTGGCTCCAGCCGGGGTTAGGGAATTTGCCAGTGCCTCAACGCTCCTAACTCTGGGCCGCCGGCACTCGAAAAAAGTGTCCTTCGGCCCAACATTCTTCGGGTGCCGCTGTCACGCCCGAGACTTTCGTGTATGTTACGCGCCACGTGCCGGCCCGCAGGCGTACTGCGAACCAGCAAATGCAACTCGATCGAAAGTAGAAGGCTGACCGTGCCCAAATTTACCTGGGACATCGACCCCGCTCTGTTTCACCTCGGCTCTTGGGAGCTGCGTTACTACAGTCTGATCTTCGTCGTCGTGTTTCTCGGCGGCTACCAGCTCCTTCGTTGGCAGGTGATGCGCGGCGGCGGCGAGGAGCGCGACGCAAGTGACTTCTTTGTCTACGGTGTGCTAGCCGTTCTGATCGGTGCGCGGCTTGGGCACTGCATCTTCTACGACTACGAGAAGGCGCTCAACGATCCGCTTTGGGTCTTACAGATTTGGACGGGCGGGTTGTCCAGTCACGGCGCGGTGATTGGCCTCATCGTCGCCATGTGGCGCTTCACTAAGGTGCGCGGAATCCCATTCCTCGAGGGTGCCGATCGATTTGCGTTCTCGGCCGCACTTGGGGCAACACTTGTGCGCATCGGCAACTTCTTTAACTCCGAGATTGTCGGCAAGCCAACGGATCAGAGTTGGGGCGTGAAGTTCCCGCGCTACATGGAGAAGCACGGCGACGCTATTGTCTACCGTCATCCCACCCAGCTCTACGAGGCCACGCTCGGGATTGTCGTCTTGTTGGCGCTCTACTTCACAGACCGGAAATTCGGGAAAGAGAAGCGACCTCGCGGCTTACTGATCTCGGTCTTCTTTCTCGTGTACTTCACGGGCCGCATCCTCATCGAGCAGTTCAAGGAGCTGCAGGTGCGCTCGATTGAAGAGGCCGCCGGATTCACGATGGGTCAGATGTTGAGCGCGCCACTAGCGGTGCTTGGCCTTTATGGTGTTATCCGAAGCCTCAAAGAGAAGCAGCCTGTTGGCTGGGTCTCCGAGTTCGAGGACGAGGACGAGGACGACGAGGATCCAGCCGACGAAGAGGGCGAGGACGAGAGCGACCCCGAAGGCGACGATGACGCGGCCGATGAAGAGGGCGACAAGCCCGAAGCGGACCGTAGTAAGGCTCGCAGGACTGAGAAGGGAGAGCGAGAGACCTCCACCTCGGCGCCGAACCACTCTGCCAAGAAGTCATCGGCACACGACGCAGACGTAGACGAGGAGTTTTCGCGCTCGGAAGAGGAACGTCGAAAGCTCACGCGCGCCGAAAATCGCGACGACTGAAATCGCTCAGGCCGTAGCGCCTGCCCGCACGACGAGAACGACCCCTCCCAGCAATCGGAGGGGTTCTCTCTTTAATTCAGCCATGTACCTGTAAATGTTGAAGGCTGCGAGGCGAGCGAGCCTGGCGTGAAACCGCTGGGGCCTTCGAACCGTACTCACGGCAAAGGCTCTCCATGTCCTACGATCCCGATACCCTGATGCGCCGTTACCAGCAGATGCTCGACGTCGGGACACACGAAGCGACGCAAGCCGCCGATTCCGAAGCGGAAGTATTGGGTCAATGCGCGTGGTGTGATCAGGATTCCGACGGCCGCGTCCTGGCTGGTGATGGTGGTGATGCCTGCCAGGCGTGCTGTGTCGGTCTGGTGGAGATGGTCAAACAGTACAGTGAGACGCTGGTCCAGCTCGAGACGCGATCCGGAACGCTTGATGACACTTGGACCAAGGCTCAGAAACTCAGTCTGCCCTAGAGCGCTGGTTCAGCGGTCAGCATCTTGCGCTGGTTCTGTTTAGGCCGGCCCCCGCGCCCGCGCCCGGAATCATTCAGCCGAACCGACCGCTCAGAAAGCGCGAGCGGCGTGGACAATCCCTTCGTCGGCGGCTAATCCCGGTGCTCCCATGTCTCTTGCCGCAACCGAAGCGAAGCCCGTCCCCGCACCGTCCGCTGCCGAACTGTTGGCGCGCATCGCCGCCGAGCTGAACATCGCCATTCCCTCCGTAGCTGCCGTCGTACGCATGCTCGAAGAAGGTGCGACCGTACCGTTCATTGCGCGTTACCGGAAGGAAGCAACAGGGGGCCTGGACGAGGTCCAGATCCGCACCATTGGTGAACGCCACGAGTACATCAAAGAGCTCGAAACGCGTCGAGCCAGCGTTATCGCCGAAATCGACAAGCAAGGTAAGCTCACGCCAGAGCTCCTGGCCAAACTCACGGCAGCGGCAACCAAGACCGAGCTCGAAGACTTGTATCTGCCGTACAAACCGAAGCGACGCACGCGCGCCACGATCGCGATCGAAAAGGGGCTGCAGCCTCTCGCTGATCTGTTGTGGGCCCAGGACGCGAGCACCAAGCCTAGGGAAGCAGCTGTTGGTTTTGTCGACGCGGAAAAGGGAGTTGCGGACGTCGAAGCTGCGTTGGCGGGCGCCCGTGATATCTGCGCTGAGCGACTCTCTGAGGACGCCGAGCTGCGGAAGTACCTACGCGAGGCGTATCTGAAGGAAGGCGTAATCCAGGTCAAGAAGCGCACGGAATTCGAGACCCAGACCACCAAGTTCGATACCTACGCGAACTTCGAGGAACCGATCCTGAAGGTTCCCTCGCACCGTTACCTCGCCATCCGCCGCGGGGAGAACGAGAACGTGCTCTACGCGACGCTCTTCTTGGACTTCCAACCCCATCTGCCAACGGTACGTGCCCGCGTCCCCGTCGTGAGTGGCACGCCTTGGCAAGAGGAGCTCGAGAAGGTCGTGACAGACTCGCTCGAACGCCTGTTGGCGCCCGCTGTAGTGGGAGACGTTCGCATCGAGCTGAAGCTGCGATCGGACAAGGACGCGATCGACGTCTTCGCCCAGAACCTGCGCGAACTGCTCTTGGCGCCACCGTTCGGGTCAAAGGCCGTGCTCGGGATTGATCCCGGTCAACGTACGGGGTGCAAATGCGCCGTTGTCGACGACACCGGCAAGCTGCTCGAGAACGACACCATCTATTTGGTGCAAGGTGATGCGGCCGAGGAACGCGCCAAAGAGGTGCTGCGACGTCTGTGCAAGAAGCACAACATTCGTGCCGTTGCCGTGGGCAATGGCACGCACGGTCGCGAAACGGAAAGCTTCGTGCGCGACCTCCTGAAAGCCGAAGGTTTGGTTGAAGACGCGCTCTGTGTGGCCGTAAACGAGGCCGGAGCCAGCGTTTACTCGGCAAGCGACGTAGCACGCGAGGAGTTTCCGGAGCTCGATCTGACGGTGCGTGGCGCAATCAGTATTGCGCGCCGACTCCAGGATCCTTTGGCCGAACTAGTCAAGATCGATCCGAAGAGCATCGGCGTGGGGCAGTATCAGCACGACGTCTCCGAGACGGCCCTAGGACGCAAGCTCGACGAGGTCGTGGAGAGCTGCGTGAACAGTGTCGGCGTCGAGTTGAATACGGCGAGTGCCTCACTCCTGTCGCGCGTGGCGGGGATTGGCCCAACCTTGGCGAAGCGGATCGTGTCGCACCGCGACAAGAATGGTCCGTTCAAGTCTAGGAAGGCCATTCTCGACGTCTTCGGCTTGGGTCCACGTACCTTCGAGCAGGCGGCGGGGTTTCTTCGGATTGCCGGCAGTGAACACCCTCTCGATAAGAGTGCAGTTCACCCGGAGCGCTACGTCTTGGTCGAGCAAATGGCGAAGGACCTCGGAGTGCCTCTCGCGTCCTTGATCGGCAACTCTGCGCTCCTGAAGAAGATCGATCTCTCGAAGTACAAGCAGGGGGACGTAGGCGACTTCACCTTGAACGACATCATGGCGGAGCTCGACAAACCAGGTCGTGATCCGCGGAAAAGCTTCGAACCTCCGAAGTTCCGCGACGACGTGCGAACGATGGAGGACCTCAAGCAGGGCATGGAGCTCGAGGGCGTGGTCACGAACATCACCGCGTTTGGCGCCTTCGTGGATATCGGGGTGCATCAAGACGGCCTCGTCCACATCTCACAGCTCGCTGACAAATTCGTCACTGATCCGCATCAAGTGGTCAATGTCGGAGACAAGATCCAGGTGCGCGTGCTCGAGATTGATTTGGCACGCAAGCGCATCGCGCTTACGGCTCGAAGCGGCTCGGCTCCGAGCCGCGGCGACTCGGGCGGAGATCGCATGCGTGACCGTCCGAATGACAACGCTGGTCGCCGCAACGATCAACGGGGCGGCCCATCGCGCTCCCAGAACGTTCGCTCGGGACAGCAACCGCAGTCCCCAGCGCGCCCCAAAGACGATGGGTTCCGCAACAACCCGTTCGCCAAGCTACTCAACAAGTCGTAGCGTGGAACGAGCGACGCTCGAGACGGCACCTGTTGGGGGACGGGAGTGGAGCCGCTTTCGCCGCGCGGAGCGGCCGCGGCTCCTTTGTAACTTCGGGGATTCGTCGAAGGCGAGTGAGTTGCCTCAGTTCGCCGCGCGGAGCGACCGCGGTTCCGGTGTAACTTCGGGGATTCGTCGAAGGCGAGTGAGTTGCCTCAGTTCGCCGCGCAGAGCGACCGCGGTTCCGGTGAGACCCGTCGAGGAGGCCGCGGCGCTCGGTCGTCCACATAGCAGCGCCGATGTGAGTCACGGAAGCGACCCTGCGATGCTGAGCTGGCTCGATGGGCCCCCCCTCTGTAGCAGCGCCGATGTGAGTCACGGAAGCGACGGCTGTCCACGCCGTCAACTGAGTTGGCGTGCTCCCTGCCTGAAAAAATCGACTCCCTTTGGCGTCGCCCAGTGATCGATGGCGCGGACGCTGGACATGAATGGTCAGAGACAACTGAGTAGCAGGCATTCTCCTTCCCGAAAAGACAGGCTCACCTTTTCAACCTGCTTGGTCGGCGACCTGCACGCTGCGCACAAAAGCCACGGTGCGTGGTGAACACCCGCACGGGTGCGAAGGGTTGCGCGCGTGGGCAATACTTGACTCATTGGTTACGACGTTTTCAGACTGAAGATCGATAGCGCGACTCAATCGAATCGATGGGTACTCGGACCTGCCGCTACGCGGCGAACTCCAAGTGCGCCTCATCTCTAAAGGATGCGGAGTGCTTAGTTGGGTGCCTGTTTCGCTAGCGCTGCGTGGCTTGCAGAGATCGGATACACTTCATCTCACCCTGTTCACACGACGAATCAGTTAGCGGATCCATGTCGTTCGATCCCATCCTTCTGATTCGATACGTTGAATTTCCTTCTAGATAGGGTCGTTGCGCGCCGCATCGGGCGGATCAGCGCGTAGCGATTGGACTGCGGCGACCCTCGTCGTCCACTTCGGCGCGCTTTCACTTTCCACCAACGGGCGATTCAGCCCCAGGAATTACTATGGCTTCAACTACTCGAGCAACTCACACTAAAGTTGGCAGATTGCGCACGCGCAGTTTCTCGCGCACGGGATGCTTACTGGGCCTGCTTGCCGCATCGGGAGCTACCGGCTGCCTCGATCGCCCCGTAGGAGAAACCTCGCCAGAGACGCACAACATCTTTGTGGACCAAATTCGCGTCAACAAGGTGGACAAGATTGACGTCCTGTTCATGGTCGACAACTCACTCTCCATGGCCGATAAGCAACAGGTATTGGCAGTTGCCGTGCCGCAGCTGCTCCGCCGATTGACGAGCCCAGACTGCGTTGCGACGGGCTCCGGTAGCGCGGCACCGATCCCGATGGATGACCCGGAAACCGAGTGCAAAGCGGGGTACAAGCGCGAGTTCTCACCGGTTCGAGACATCCACATCGGTGTCGTTACAAGCAGCCTGGGTGACTTCGGCGGGAATATGTGTGATCCAGTGCCCGGAGCCGACAGCGAACACACGCTGGCCTTCGAAGACAATGCCTGGTTGCTCGGAAGCCTTCCCCGCACCAAGGGCACGCTGGGGTCTCCGTTTCTCACCTGGTCACCAGACGATGCACGCCAGTTTCGGGGCAGCATCGCAGGCAAGGAAGACGAGTTTCGTAGCTTCGTGACGGCGGCTGGGGAGCACGGATGCGGGGTCGAGATGAGCCTTGAATCGTGGTATCGGTTCTTGGTCGATCCAGAGCCGCCCAAGGTCGTCAAGCGCACGAATGTTGACGGGAACCGAGCCATGACGGAGCGTTCCGGACTAGACGACGATCTGATCGCCCAGAGAAAGGCATTCCTTAGGCCAGACTCGCTACTCGCGATCGTGATGCTGACGGACGAGAATGACTGCTCCTTCCGAGACGATGGTGGGGCGTTCCTGATGATGGGAAAGGGTGCGCTGCACGGCGCATCATCCGCCTGCGCGGAGAACCCCAACGACAAGTGCTGTTACAGTTGTGACACCGAAGGTCCGCCCGCGGGGTGCGCAGCCGACCCTGTGTGCGAAGAAACGCCTAAGGACATCACGACCAATCTGCGTTGTTTCGATCAGAAGCGCCGCTTCGGACACGACTTTCTGTTTCCAACTCAGCGTTACGTCAATGCACTGCGCCTGCCCAAAATCTGTCCGTACCAAAACTACGGTACGCTCGACTGCGACTGCAAGGACGCTCAAGGCAACGCGCTGCCTGATTGCTTCCCAGGGCAGGAATTCAACAATCCCTTATTCGACGCCAGCTACTCGGGTCAAGACTCGACGACCACCGGCAGAACTGGCGCAAGTATGGTCTTCCTGGCTGGAATCGTGGGTGTGCCCTGGCAAGACATTGCCGAAAGAGACTCTCTCGAGCCCAGCGCGGAGCTGCGCTACAAGCTGTCCTCCGAGATCGATTGGGACCTGATTCTGCCGAACGCGGATGGGAGTTTGGCGCGTGACCCACTCATGCACGAACAGTTGGAACCACGCTCAGGAACGCATCCGATTACGAACGAACCGATCGGGCTTCCGAAGCCAGGAGAGCGTGCACTCAACAGTATTAACTGGCACGACTGGAAATCGAGCATAGAACCGCAGTACGCCTGCGTTTTCGATCTGAGTCAGCCGTTGTCCGATGCGCCACAGTCGGGGGGTTTGGCAGGCGCGACACGCAATTGTGAAGTTTCGTGCGCCGATGATGACCAAAAATGCAAGGATTCTAGCGGTGGATGTCCCTGCACGAAGGATAACAGCGGAGAGTACCCTTCGTCGCCGCTGTGCCAGGCTGACAACGGTAAGTACGGCAACATCCAGTACGCCGCCAGGGCATACCCGGGCATCCGCGAGCTCGAGGTCCTGCGCGGACACAATCATTCGGCTGTCGACAATAGTATCGTCGCCTCAATCTGCCCGAAAGATCTCGACTGGAACCATCGCCAGTCGCGCGGCTATGGCTACAATCCCGCCGTCCAAGCCTTGGTGGATCGGCTCAAGGTCGGGCTCGCGGCCACGTGCTTACCCCGAAAGCTCGCGATTGAGAACGGCAAGGTGCCTTGCGCAGTGGTGGAAGCAATTCCGCCTAATCGCGAAGAGTGGGCCCAATGCGCAGACAAGGGACGCGATCCAGTGGAACCGGCGTTGGCCCATGCGGTGCGAGAGGGGCTCAAGGCCGATGGCTTGTGCGACGTGGGCAACCAACCCGCTTGCTCTGAGCTCACGCTCTGCCAATTGCGGCAGCTAGCAGACGATATGCACGCCGATAAGCCACTTACTGGGTGCCAGAATCAGGAAAACTACGAGACCGCTTCCCCGGTACCAGGCTTCTGTTACGTGGACCCGGCACAGCACCTTGGCTCCGAGTCGTTAGTCGAGGAATGTCCGGCAAACCGACGTCGGATCCTACGCATCGTCGGTGATGCGGATCTGAAACGTGCCCCTGCCCCGGGAGCGTGGACCTTCATCGCTTGTGCAGGTGCGCCGAACATTGATCGCGTCGAGGACGACACGCCCGGAAAGATCGAGTCGAAGGAGTAGTTGCTGTCGGAAAACCCCAGCCCCCTGCTCTTCATGCGGGGGCCGCTGGGGTTGATGGTGCGACTCGGGCGCACTGCTCCGGGGTCCTTAGCTTAGGAAACCCAGCAGCTGCGCCGTTGCATGATCTGAGGATGTTTTCAGGGACGGACCGAGCTGGAGCCAAGGACCCGAAGCGACACCCCCAAGTCAAGGGTGTCGCGTTTCGCAGTATCATGCGCTGTCTGGAAAACCTGCACGGCGAAGCCACCGTCGGGGCAACGCTTCGAAAGCTCCCGCCGTGCGTCGCTGAAGGATTCCGATATGGCACTATTACTGCCACCGCGTGGTACCCGATTGAGTGGTACCGTGAACTGTTTCGGGCAATTGTCGCGGCGACGGGCGATAGCGAACGCGTGGTTCGCAAGCTCGGTCGCGAGTCTGCCAAATTTGACTTGGGGGGCGTCTATAGCGTGGCTTTCAAGCTGGCGTCGCCCCAAGCCGTGCTCGAATTGAGCGCTCGCCTATTCTCGAACTACTACGACACCGGCACGGTGCGGATCGTCGAGTCCCGCCCCGGGTTCGTCCTCGCGCGCTGGTCGAATTGCGTCGGTTTCGATCGCAACATGTGGCTCGAGGTAATCTCGGCGTGCGAAGAGTATCTAGAACTTTCCGGCGCAAAGAATGTGCGCTGCCATGTGACTACGGGCGGCGGTAGCGAGGACACTCACATGGATGCACAGGCGCACTGGACCTGAACG
>JBLNFG010000505.1:0-15127 GCA_050263495.1 Myxococcales bacterium
CAAGGTCGACCGCGACGGAAGTGCGAGTTGGATCCCGACGCGGGAAAGCTGGGCGCTTGCTGCTGCGCGGTGACTCGCAAGCCACACGCTCACCTGCAGAAGCCGCAAGAAAAGGTGTGTGGACACAGGACGGCTTCGTCCTCACGCCGAGTGCGCTAGCTGTTAGATTTGCCTGGCTTGGATCGTGAGATTGCCTGGCGCTCCTCGAGGCCAGGCACTTCTCTCGCAAACGCTACTTGGAAGTCTTTGCTTTGTCCTTGCTCTTCTTGGCAGCTGAGCACTCGACTGGAGCGGGTACACAGTTGCCCTCGAGATTGCATTGCTTCGCGAGAAGCACCTCGGCGCAAGACTCGTCACCGGGAGCGCACTCGGTGCACGCGTCGCCGCACTTCTTCTCTTTGCACGATCCAAAGCCCGCCGACTTCCCGCCCTGATCGGCGGAGGTATCGCCACCGGACGCTGAAGAGGAAGACGCTGAAGACGAGGAACTCGAGCTGCTCGAGTCGTCATCGGCATCCCCACTAGATGACGACAAGTCCTTCGGTGGTTCTTCGTACTCGACGGGCTTCATCCGCGGCCCACACGACGCGACGAGAATCATCAGGACACCGAGGGGAAGTGCTTGGCGCAGAATGCTGGAACGGGTCACCGGGAAGCTCCTTGACGATAACTGCGGCGAGATCGACACCACAGCGGCAAACAACCGTCCGATTACCGCGGTCTCTTGCCAGCCTGCAAGTGGTTTCGGCCAAGCTCAGAGGAATCAGAAGCGGCCGGTTGGCCCTTCCCTTATTCACATCGGATGCCCAGCGCTTCGGCGGCTTTACGATACCCGGTCAGGGACGCGGCACAGGTCGACTCCGGGTAGCCCGCAGTTCGAAATAGCTCGCACGCAGCGACGGCGTCCGCGCTGGCAGTGCTCTTGGCCGCAATCGACCTGCAGCACGCATACGCCGCCTTGCAGTCGCCCATCAGTTCACGGACAGGCGCCCCTGCACTCGTAGTGGAAAGAGCGGAGTTCCCCGATGCGGCTTCCCCCTGTAGTTTCTGCAGTTCTTCGATCGCGTTGCTTGTTCTGGCTCGGAACCAAAGCACTCCGGCGACTGCTACCCCGATCGCGAAGAGCAGCAGACCCCCGCAGCCAAGGCCGAGCCACAACAGCATCCGATTGCGATTGGGTGTTCCGGCCGAGCCCGCAGCAGGCTGTTGCCCCGGCACTCCGCCGTACATTCCGGGTTGGGGCTGCTGGGCTGGGCCACTGCCATATCCGGGTGGCATGCCACCGCCTGGGGGTTGACCTGGATACTGCTGCGACATCTTGCCCTCCGAGTCGATGAACCTTTGCGATGCGTAACACGGCTTCGCTCAATGCCGCAAGCACTACCCCTCGACACTGGCTGCGTTGCCGAGATTCGTCGTAGTCTCTGCCCATGAAGCGACGCAAGATGACTCGTTGCCTTTGCGCACTCATCGCGAGTGCCTGCGTGGCACCCGCCCTCGGAACAGCGAAGGCATACGCGGCGGCGCCCCTGCCCGCTCTTTCAGCCGGTGCCACCACACCAGCGCAATACGGCGCGATCGCGTACGAGAAGTACAGTCTAGCCAACGGCCTCGAAGTCATCCTGCATGAGGACCACGCAATACCGCTGGTCGCCGTGAATGTCTGGTATCACGTCGGCCCAGTCAACGAACCTCCAGGTCGTTCTGGATTCGCCCACCTGTTCGAACACCTCATGTTCGAAGGCTCCAGGCATGTGGGGCCCAACTTCGACAAGTTGCTCGAAGCGGCTGGGGCCACAAACTCCAATGGCACGACCGGTTGGGATCGTACCAACTACTTCGAGACCGTACCGCGTCAGTATCTAGAGCTCGTGCTCTGGATCGAGAGTGACAGAATGGGTTTTTTGCGCGACGCAATTACGCAGGAGCGGCTGGATCTTCAGCGCGATGTCGTGAAGAACGAGCGCCGTCAAAGCTACGAGAACGCGCCCTACGGCCCGAGTACGCTCACATTCCTCGACACTCTGTTTCCCAAAGGTCACCCGTATCACGGGGCTGTCATTGGCTCGATGAAAGATCTTTCCGCAGCTACCTTGCGCGATGTCCACTCCTTTGCGGATACCTATTACGTCCCGAGTAACGCCACGCTCGCAATCGTTGGCGACTTCGAACCTCAGACTACCAAAACATGGATCGAAAAGTACTTTGGTTCGCTCCGCACGCAGGCGCGCCCAATGCGCCAGACGTCGCAGTGGGCGCCAGTGGCCGAACCAACGCGAACGGTGGTTCGTGAACCGGTGGAAATCGCCAAAATCGCGCAGGGCTGGGTCACTCCCCCCGCATACACAGACAGCCACGCGCCACTCGAAATACTTGCCAGCATCCTGGCGGACGGAAAGTCGTCTCGGCTTTATCGCTCACTCGTCGTCGATAAGCGACTGGCGGTCGACGTGAGCGCGGACCTCGACGCGAATGCACTGGGATCCGTGTTCGCCATCGACGCGATGGTCGCACGTGGGGCAAGCGTTGAAAACGTGGAGCGCGAACTCGAGCTCGAACTGACGCGCATCTCGACGTCTGATCCCACAGCCGACGAAGTTGCGCGCGCCAAGAAACGAACCAAGTTACAGTTCGAGCAGCAGTTGGAACTGCTCAACGCGGGCTCTGGCGAATCTGGACGAGCTGGACTCCTCCAGCGCTTCAATCACTACCTGGGAAACCCCGGTGCGTTCTCCGCCTGGCAGTCGAGGTTGAACAGCGTAACCGCGAAGGAAGTGTCACGGGTCGCCGCCGAGTATCTGACCAAAGCACGCCGCGTGACCGTCGTTACCGAACGGGCGGAGGCAAAACAATGATCATCGACTTCGCCACACGACTTCAGCGCTTCGCGCTCGTATGCATCGGCTCGGCGCTGGTTGCTAGCTGCCAACCGACCGTGGCAGGGCACCAAAAGCTTAAGTCAGTATCGTTGAAAGTCTCTCCAACGACACCCGCTCATACGGTGGATCGCGACGCCTGGCGCGGCGCAATCCCCCAGCCCGCGCCCGAGGTTCCGTTTGCCTTTCCCGAACCCGCGACATTCAGTCTGTCCAACGGCATGCGTGTTTACATCTTGCCGCGCAAGACCGGGCCGGTTTCCTTGTCACTGGTCATTGCGCACGGGGCATCCGAGGTCGCGCCGCGTGAGAGTGGCCTCGCCAGCCTTGCGGCAACCATGATGACTGAGGCAACGAAAACAAAGAATCACTACCAGCTCTCGGTAGCGGCCGAGTCTCTTGGTTCGACCCTTACCGGTGACGCCAATCGCGATTACGTCCAGTTGCGACTGGACACCCTGCCAGAAGACGTCGCACGAGGCATCGAGCTCCTTGCCGAGACCGTAACCGCGCCGGCCTTCGATCGCGGGGACTTCGAACGGATACGTAAGCAGCACTTGGACGACCTTGCCGCGGAGAGACAAGTTCCGGCGCGTCTAGCATCGTTAGTTGGTGTTAGGGCTACACTCGGCGAGCAGCTTGGATCTCCAGTCGCGGGCCGTATCTCGACGGTTCGAGACATCACTATCGAACAAGTACGACAATGGCACGGGTCCAACGTCCATGCGAAAAGTGCGGCACTAATCGTGATTGGGCGAGTCGACCCCAAGCAGACGCTGGCAGCGGCAGAGCGGGTACTGAATAGATTACGCGGTAAGAATGCGCGCCCTCCACTAGCGCACACAGTCCCTACGCAGGAGGCAACCACGGTGCTCGTGGTTGATCGTCCCGGAAGTGTCCAGAGCGCTCTCTTCGTGTCGCAGGCATTTCCCAAGCGAGTCGAGCCGGGCCATGCAGCGAGGGAAGCACTTGACAACGTCGTCGGAGGACAGTTCACCTCTCGCATTAACCAGAACCTTCGAGAGCAACATGGTTATACCTACGGTGCGCGTTCGCTTACGCTAGCGACACGACACTTTGGGCTATTTGCAGTCACCACCAGCGTTGAAACCAACGTCACCGCCGCGGCCATCGTGGAGATCTTGAAGGAGCTGAAGCAGATCCAATATCCAATGCCGACGCGGCCCATCCAGTCCGACGAATTGGCCCGTGCGCGCACGGGCATCATCGAGAGCCTTGGGGCGCACCTCGAAGACGACCACCGATTGTTGGGTGACTTCGAACAACTCTTCGTGTTCGGCTTTCCCACTGATTACTACCCCCAGTACCTGTCGCAACTTCGGCAGCTGGACGTTGCTGCGCTTGCCGAGCAGACCAAACGACTGACGCCGGACCGCATGTCTGTTGTGGTCGTCGGGGACTTGGTCAGTCTGCGTGCCCAGTTGGAGACCGCGAAGCTGACCTACTCAACTGCACCCGCTGCGTGGCTCGACTAAGCCACTCCGCCGCAGCGTCCGCGGCTACGGTATTGGCCAATGCTGCAGGAGAGTCGCCTGACCCAGTACTGCTCCCCATGGGCAGCCCGCTCGCGCGCTGGGAATCCAATCCGGCAGCTGGTTTGCCTTCGGCGCATCCCCCATACTAGAGGCTTGACCAATTAGCGTCGCGAGCGGGCCGAAGCTAGGGAGGAGGCGCGGATAATACTCTGGTACTTGAGCACCGACGACCGACGATTTCGGCCCGCGCAGCAGATCATTGGTCAGCTCTCTAGCGGCTAACCACTCGGGGCATCACCGGTCACCCAATGCCAACAGAGCCGCTAGTACGAGCAAGACGCTCCCGAACGCAAAACACAGGGCAGCGGCTCTGTGCTTCTCGATTGCCGTAAGCGTCCGATAGATCCCCCAACCGCGCGCTCGAAGGTTCGCATTGGTGACCGCGGTGATCTCCTCGACGCTCGACGCTGCATCGAGCAGTTCGTGCGAGTCTTCGTCTGCACTGGGCAGGCCCTGTTCCTCCGGGCTCGCGCTTGGGGACTCGGCCTGGACTACCACTGTTGATTGATCGAGCACCGCCGCTCGCGCCTTGTTTGGCACAACCGCGTCGTGCTGCATGTACTCTCCATTCGGATTTGCCGTCCCGATCACATTGACTTGGAGATCGGGTTGGGAATCGTCTCGCGGCAGAAGAGGCGGCATAGGCATTCGAAATATAGCCCGAAATTCCTTTGACTCGCGACGTACTCGACGCGCAGCGCGAAGTTGGCAGTGCTGCACCTACGGTCTTCTGAACATTTGGTCAAGCCGCTCCGCCAAGTGTCGCACCCATGCACCCAACCTAATCCAGGGTATGACACGGCGAAATGTGGTTAGGATAATTGCGAAGCGTCGAAGGCTTGCCTATTCTCTGCAGATTATCCGTTCTCCAACGCGAACTGTCCTGGTCGTAGATGACGATGCGGTGAGTCGACACGTACTCATCCACACGTTGACGGCCGCTGGCCTCCAGCCGACGGCGGTACCTGATGGGGACGCCGCACTGCGGTGGCTGGAGAGCACACATCCGTCGCTCATTTTGCTCGATCTACTCATGCCGGGCGCGGATGGCTACTCAGTTCTGCGCCACATCCGTTCTCATACCGAGCTGTCCGACGTACCGGTGGTCGTGCTCACCGCACTGGACTCTGACGATGAGATCCGTCGCATCTTCGCGGAGGGTGCTGACGATTACGTGCACAAACCTTTCCGACCTACCGAGCTAGTCGCTAGGCTTACGGGGCAGCTTAGGCTGCGAGACTACGTGCACCGTTTGAGTAAGCGTGAACGCAATGCCCAGGTTGGGATCGACTTGACCCAAGCTCTCGCCGCATCCACAGATATTCGGCCAGCGCTCGCAGCTGTCGTGGGAAGGATCGCGTCACTGCTGCGTGTCGAGCGTTGCAGTATCGTCCTCGTGGCGCGTGATCCCGTGTTCGCCTACGTGGTTGCAAGCAGCGATGACGACAAGCTTCGCGATTTGCCGATCCGCCTCGACCAGTATCCAGAGATTCAGCACGTCCTCGGCACAACGGAAACGTTGGTGCTCAAGAACTTGCAGAATCACCCGATGTTCGCAGGGAAAGACGTTTCCAATCAGATTCACTTTCGCGCGAGCATGTTGGTGCCGATCCTGCACGAGAAGTCGCCGCACGGCGTGATCTTCATTCGTACGCGGGAGCCCGAGCCGGAGTTCGAAGATGAGGAAGTTGCACTGATAAGGACGGTCGCGAATGCGACGTCGATCGCGTTCTCGAACGCTCAAGTACTACAATCGCTGCGGGAGGAGACTCAACTCAGCACGACGGCAAGGGTAGAAGCCGAGCAGCGGCTGCGGCAGTTCCAGCGCTACGCCGATTTCTTCGAGAGCGCGGCCGACGGCATGCTCGTAATTGATCGCATCGGGGTTGTGCTCTTCTCGAATCCACGAACTCACGAGATCACTGGTTTCAATGCGACGGAACTGCACGGGATGAGTCTCGAAACGCTGCTGTTCCCGAACGAACCGGACACGGCACAGCGACTCGTTGTCGGCTTCTCCCAGGGGGACTTCCCACGGGGCATCGACGTTACGACGCACACCAAATCAGGTTTGCCATTGATACTCAGCATCACGTCGAGCACCGTCCTGCACGAAGACGGAGCCGTGTTGCTCAGCCTCCGCGACGTGACAACCGAGCGGACCACTGCTGCGGCTCTCAATCAGACTAAAGCCTTTCTCGAAAGAGTCATCGACTCGTCCGCCGATGCAATCATTTCTACCGATATGGTCGGGCAGGTCCTGCTGTTCAATCGCGCCGCGTCGCGCATGTTGGGTTACGAACCCGAAGAGGTGATTGGCAGGTTCAACGCGGCACAGCTCTACCCGTCTGGTGCCAGTCGAAAAGTGCTCCGTGGGTTGGTTCACGCACGCCGCAAAGGCCGAGGAAAGCTGGCTGACTATCGGGTGAACGTTCGTGCACGGGCCGGTGAATTGATCCCCACCTCGCTGTCCGCAGCGTTCATCGTCGAAGGGACGCGACCGTCTGGGATAGTCGGTGTGTTCACCGATTTGCGGGAGCGGCTAAGCATGGAGCGTAGTCTGCTCGCCGCACAGGAGGAACTCCGAGCCAGAGAGAAACAGGCGATCGTCGCGGAGTTGGCTGGGGCAACGGCGCATGAACTGAATCAACCCTTGACGAGCATCATCGCTTACACGGAGTTGCTCAAGCGGACCCAGCCATTTGAGCAAACGCTCTCGAACGCAGCAGACATTATTATCGGCGAAGCAACCCGAATGGCGGAAATCGTGCGCCAGATCGGTCGAATCACAAAGTACGAGACGAAGTCATACGTGGGGGAGGCAAAAATCCTGGACCTCGATCGCGCGAGTCCAGCTCCGAGCACTGAGCCCGAGACCCAATGAGCCCTCCATTGAAAAAGCCGTCTTCCACCACTTCTAAAGTCTCACAACCAAACCTAGCGCGCACCTCGGAAAGCTCCTGGGTTGAAGCGTCTAGCAGCGAGCACGGTGCCCCGGAGGGGATTAATGCGTTCCTGCTGCGCTTAGCTGATCGTTTGGGTGAAGCGATACCCTTGGAGGAAGCGATTGAGTTTGCTGTTTCCGCTTTGGCCGCACAGCTCCCCAACTGCAGGGTGGAGCTGCAGGCACGACCCGCCGACTCTGAAGAGCCCGCTTCGATCGCAACGGGCACAGGCGCAGGTCAAACCCTGCAGGCGGGCTATCCATCGTCGACACAATTACTCGAGCGGTGTTCGTGGCCGCTTTCCGAAGCTCCCGATTCCAAGTGCCTGGTGATTATGCTTCCGGAGTTGCGCAGTCTTCACGACGTATCGGTCGCATTGGATTTGGGTACGTATGTGGCTCAGTGGCTGCGCCTTGCCACGAGGACCGAGCATTTGCGAGTGCGGGTCGCTCAACAAACCGATGAGGTGCTCGAGGCCCGACAGCGGGTGATTCAAGCGGAGAAGCTGTCTGGCTACGCGCAATTCGTCGCGTCATCGCTTCACGATATGAATAATCCGCTAACCGCGGTAATCGCGTACTCGGATTACCTAGGGCGTAAGTTTGCGCAGCAGAGCGGACTGGATGCCGACGATCAGGAGCGCTTGGGGCGAATTCGCGAGGCTGCGCAGGCGGCGTTACGACAGACGCGAAGGTTGGTCGAGTATGCCTGTCCAGCGCGCAGTCCGCGCGAGCAGGTCAACATCAGCGATGTGATCCGCCGTGCGCTTGTGCTCTGCGAACATGAATTCGTTCGAGCGCGCCTCGACGTGCGCCTAAACGCAGAAGACAACCTTTCTACGCTGAGCGGTCACGCAGAGCAGCTCACGCAGATGTTCATCAATCTGTTCACAAACGCTGCCCAAGCGGCGCGATCAGCCGATGCTTGGCTTCGGATCGACGCATGCGAGATGCAAGAGTGCCGGCAGCTCACTGTGACGGTGCGCGATAACGGAACAGGTATCAACCCTTCGGACCTGGACCACGTTTTTGATGCGTTCTACACAACCAAGTCCGGCTGCGGCTCGGGCCTAGGACTCGCGATCGTGCGCGACATCGTGAAGCACCACGGCGGCAACATCTCCGTCGCCAGCTCGCCGAACGTCGAAACAGCGTTCACGATCGTCTTGCCGTGCGGAGACGACAACCAGGGTACACAGGCCCACTAACATGCGGCGAACGAACCTCGCCCTCGCTTGTGCTCGTCTTTTTGCGACGACGCCGAAATAATTCGGCGCATTGGCGTAGCTTGTCTTAGGGGGCCTGACGCGTGACTTCGATGTACCGCAGACGGAGCTCGTAGAGCACCTGCTCGAGAACTCGCTCTTCCTCACCTGTCAAATTGCCCTGTGTCTTTTGTTCCAAGAGGCTCAACAGATCGATCGTCTGTCGCGCCATGGTGAGGTTGGGCTCGACCTTGCCGTTCAGCGGGTTGGGTGCGTCCCCAAGATGCAGGTATGCCGAGTGGCTTAGCGACAGAACAAAAGTGACGAAGTCGATTCCAGGAATCTCAGCGCCGTCGGATGACGTCGAGTCACGATCCGCTGCGCGTCCGTTCGACTCTCCTGCTCTCTTGGGGGCTCCGTCTGATGTCACGGCGTTGTTCCTGAATTACCCCCGTCGTCATTCTCTTCGGGCGGGGTAGCCGCTTCAGGTGCTTCGGGTGCTTCCGGCGCGACGACGGCTTCGGTAGCCGCTTCTAGCGCGGGCGTTGCAGGCGGAGTAACCGCTTCTGGTGCAGTGGGTGCAGCAACGACTGCGGGCGCTGCGTGCGGGATAACCGCCTCGGGCGTGACCGGCGAAGTCACCACCACCGCGGGCGCTGCAGGCGGGGTAACCGCCTCGGGCGCAACCGGCGAAGTCACTACCACTGCAGGCGGGGCGGGCGGAGCACTCGCCTCTAACGCCGCAGGTGGAGTCACTACCACTGCAGGCGGGGCGGGCGGAGCAACCACTGCGGGAGATGACGGGGCAACTGCAGCGGGAGCTGCGGGTGCAGCAACCGGGGCGATGTTCTCGCGGTTCTCCCGGCCTTCGCGTGCCGCCGCTCCACTGTCCGAGCGCGCCAGCGCGGGCTGATCGAGGTCGATAGCCAACCCGTTAGCTTCGACATCCGGAAGGGCAGCGAGCAGGTTGGCGAGCTCGTCAGGTGTGAGCCGTCCAGCCTTCAGCATTCTCTCACGGACTCGAACATCGTACTTGAACATCTCTGGGTCGCGCATGAGCTACTCCGCAATGGGGCCGGGATCTGACACGGGGATTTAGTGAACCGCGGCGCGACGTCTTAGCGCCGACCGGGGCCACGAAGCAAGGCTTCAGGGGAAATCAGTGGCGTCATGGGCTCCTTACTCTCGGAATTCTCGAGAGAAAACGCCGCGTCTAGCTCTTCCCGAGTAGCCGGCCTAACCCCATTGATCGTGAGCTGAACCTCAAGATCCTGGCCAGCTAGAGGATGATTCATGTCAACGAGCACGAAATCGTCGCCCACTTCGAGGATGCGCAACACCAGCAATCCCCGATCGGCGTTCTCGACCTCGAAGTAGTCCCCGGGCGCCACGTCCTCAGGGAACTCGGTACGTTCAACCTCTAGCACCGCGTCTGGATCACGCTGGCCGTACGCGTCGCGAGCCAGCAACTTGATACGCCGGGTGTCCCCGGTTGAAAGGCCATCGATCTGCCGCTCGATCGCAGGCAGCAACTGCCCAGCTCCAACGATTGCCGTGAGTTTCTCGGCATCCGGCCCGACTACCTCGCCGTCGGCGTCGTGGACACGATACTCGAGGTGCACGTGCATTGAAGGACCGACGCGAAAGTCGCCGTTCCCGCTCGTAGATTCTGATTTGTTCGACGTCATTGGTACCGACAGCTAGAGAATTTCGCTGCATCATACGCGGCCTGCGCAGAGCGGCAACCGCCGAACCGCCAGGTTCGGTCGGGTCCGCGCCCCCTTGCTCCGAGCCGTTCGCGCCGTAAGCTCCGAGCGTGATCGACCGACTGGGACTCGTGGCACTCTTTTGCCTACTTTCGATTGGCTGCAAGCGCGGCGAGCAGGCTCGAAATCGAAGTAGCGAAGAACGCCAGCCGGTGGGCGAGCCTAGCTCTGGGGCGAATGCTCGCCATCCCCAACACGCCCCGCTCGCGCATGAGCGAATCGAGATCCCGACGGGAACACTCGAAGCGGGCTCTTTGCCCGGCACAGAAGGCAGACGTCCCCAGGTCGAGCAGCTGCTGACGAAAGTCGACTTGGGTCCGTTCTCCATGGACAGGCTCTTGTTTCCGAATGATCCCACGGCTTCGGCTGTCACCAATCTGACGCGCGCGGAAGCAGCGACGCGCTGTGCCGAACGCAGCGGCCGTCTCTGTACCGAGCTCGAGTGGGAGCGTGCGTGCAAGGGCCCCAACAACGATCCGTATCCCACCGGACCCAGCTTTGATCCGGAGTGCACCGGTGACGGTCGCAGCTGTGCGACGGGCTTCGACGTTCTTTCCATGGGAACCGTCTTGCGAGAATGGACGGCGAGCGACGCGCTTGGGGAAGGCGGGATGAGCAAGGGCGCAATCGTTCGTGGTGCTCGCTCGCGTGACGCCGCCACGGAACACCGCTGCTCGAAGCGCGAAGTCGTGAAAGAGACGGAGCGATCGACAGAGCTCGGATTCCGATGCTGCTATGGGCCGCCCAATGCTGCGCGAGTCGAGGAACCTGAACTCAAAGCCGTCTTCGAGCGACCACGGTTCGATAACGACAAGATGGTTTCGTTGCTAGAAGGCCATCCCAAGACAAAGGGAATCGCAAAAGAATGGACGTTCTTCCGCGAACCCGACGCGGCCGAAACGGTAGTCTCGCGTGGCCCAGGGGACCGACAAGGCCTGCGGTTTACGGTAGCGCCGCTCTATTGGAGCCCCGTTGCGGGAACGCGCTTCTTGCTGATCGTGGGGCGCAGCGGCAAAGAAACGTCCGCTATCCTTGCGTATCACGTGATTCGCGACGGCGACTACCGGCTGGCAGCCAGCTTCATCATGAAGAATGAGCCAGGCCCAGTGGCGCTTGCGTACCACGAATCGATTCGACCGCGCTTGTTCTTCAGTACCTGCTGGAAGTGCCCAGGCGAAACGGGGCGACTGCTCTATCGCGACCCGGACACGGTCGCGATCGTGCAGCCGTAGGTGCCGTTTCGGTTCGCGGAAACACACCGCAGCAGCAACGCCGCCGCACAACACGCGCGGCGAGTATTCCGCAACAACATCGGCATGAAGAGCAAGGACGCTGCCACGGCAAACGACCTCGCACCCAGTCCGGACGATTCTCAGTCAGCGCAAGGGAGAGCCAACGCGAAACAATTCAAAGAGCGCTGGGGCTCAGCGTCGAGCTTGGCGCCCGCGATGTCGGCCGACAACGATGCGACGAGAAGACCTAGACCGCGACTGTACCTTCCGCTGCCGTTCGTTTTCGCGAGAACCTGACCGGCCGCGCTGAACGCCACCTTGCGATCTTCACCCGAGAGAATTGGTCCTTTGTCCACGATCGCCACGCGGCACTCGTTACCAGCGCGCGTCAGCGAAATCTCGACGGTAGAGTTCGAGGCATGCTGAACGGAATTCAGCGTCAGGTTGACCAATGAGCGGACCAAGAAGTCTCGGTTGCCGCGCACGTAAATGGTGCCTGCGGTTGGTTCGGCCACCAACCGGAGCTGGCAATTGTGACTTGCAGCAATGCGTTCGCACCGCGAAATCGTTTCATTCACTGCGGACAGTGCAGGAAATCGCGCCTTCGCCGCGTCCACCTTGCGTTCCAAGTGACGAGCCAACACGTCTAGGTTATCGATGATGACGACAAGACACTCGCAAGATAGCCCGGCGTCGTCCAGCGCTTCACGAGTGTCAGTGTCTTCGCACTGCGGTAAGCCCACCAGATAGCCGACGTTACTATGAAGCGCCGACAACGGATTTCGCAGGTCGTGAGCTAGTAGAGCCAATAGATGCCCTACTAGCTCGTTTTCGAGCTGTTCTGCCAACCGCTATGCCCTCCCCAACAGCGACTCAGCCGCTGTCGGACTCCTCGTCGTCCGCAATGTCGTTGACGCTCGGGATCTTCTTCACCTCGAGCCGCGCCAACTTCCACGCGCGCTGAACAACCCAGGAGAGCGAACGGTCGAGCCGTGCCGCTTCATCCTTGATCTCCTGAAGCATTGCCTCCGGGAAGTAAAGACTCTGCTTACGCTTGTCACTGCCGCCTTTTGTATTGGGTCCACTATCAGACACGCGAGCAACCTCGGTTCGATTGGGTGCGCCAATGGCGCAAGTTTGCTGACTCTTTCGTTGATATCACCACAGAGACTTTGAGATCAATCACCTCGCGAAGCAGAACGCGATCGGCCAAGGGGCCACGCTTTGACACGCTTAATTTGTGCTGTTTTTCCCGTGAGTTCCTGCACTCGGAGGATCCGCAAAAAAACGTCGCGACAGCGATCGAATCCGCTCGCGCTTCGACTGCCATTGGAATTACGAAGCAACAAATGAAGGTGATGTACGTGCAAGAAGGCGCGTTGCGTGCTGTCCTTCCCTCGCCCATGCAAGCGCAAGCAACCAAAGGAGAATTCGCGTCTCAATCGCGCTGTCAGCGCGCACTACCGCCGTGGATCGCGGCGCTTACGGTGCTTGTGTCGGCTTTGCCCGCGCACGCCAGCGAAGGCCCGTACAGTGTGCTGCAGCGTCTGTCGGATGTGCTCGTGTATATCGAAGAGAGCTACGTCGATCCAATCGATCGTTCGCGTCTGCTCGAAGGCGCAACCGCAGGCATGGTTGCGGAACTCGATCCCCATTCTGCATATCTGAATCCAGCACAATTCTCCGAGTTTCTCGAGGACACGCAGGGTGAATTCGCGGGGCTTGGCGTGGAAGTGGACTTCCGAGAAGACCGCGTGACCGTGATCGCAACCATGCCCAATTCACCGGCAGAGGCGGCTGGGCTCCGCTCTGGCGATCGGATCGTCGCGGTCGATTCGGTTCCGATCACCGGGATCCGAGCGGAGGCTATTATCCGCCGAATGCGTGGTGCCGCGGGGACCAAGGTACGGCTGACGGTACGTCGCGAAGGCGTGGCTGAGCCCATCCAGTTGACGGTAACGCGCGCGATGGTGAGCGTGCCCAGCGTTGAAGGAAAGCTGCTGGACGGCAACGTTGCGTACGTGCGCTTGAAGTCGTTTCAAGAAGGCTGCTACGTCGAACTAATCGAACGGATTGCCGAGCTGAATCGCTCGAAGCACCTTTCGGGCATCATACTCGACCTGCGCGGAAACCCAGGCGGTCTGGTCTCCGAAGCAGTGGCGATTGCCGATGAGTTTCTCGATCGTGGGGTCATCTACTCGGCGCGACACCGGGGCAAGGTGGTTGAGACCGTCGAGTCGAAGTCAGGGGGGCTGCTCTTGAATCAGCCGCTGGTGGTTTTGGTCGGCGCGTCTACGGCAAGTTCCGCTGAAATCGTCGCAGGAGCGTGGCAAGATCGCGGGCGCGCCACACTCGTTGGGGAACCAACATTCGGCAAGGGATCGGTCCAAAATGTGATCGAGTTGCGGGGCGGCGCGGGTCTACTGTTGACGACCCTTCGCTACTTCACGCCCAACGGACGTGCCATCCAGGCTCGGGGCTTGATTCCGGACATAATCGTCAAGTCGAACGACGCCAGGCCTACGCTGCGCGAAGCCGATATCTCGGGTCACCTGCAGACGGAAGGGGCGACCCCCGAGGAGCGATTGGGGCGCAGTGAGAAGAACGAAGCCGAGCTCGCGGCGCGCGATGAACCCGACAAGAACCCAACGCCCCCAGAGCGGACTCCACTGGCGTCCGTGCCATCGAATCCATCCCGCGGGGGGGACCCAGTGCTCGCCAAGGGATACACGGTGCTTCTCGCCCGCGTCGCGCGTTGAAGTTCGACGCTGACGCGCCGGACTCGGATACAACACGCACTCCCGAGCTCGGCTCGAGTCAACCCCGCCGAACCGAAAGCACGGCGCAGCAGCCCCTTTGCCAGCGACCCGGAGCCGGCGAACAGAACGCATCACCAACGCCGGGTCGACCTGACATCGCTCACTGAATCGCGCCGCGCTTGCTGCAATTCAGGCGCACTCGCCTACGCCACCAGTTGACGTAGGACGAAGTTGAGAATGCCACCGTGTCGGTAGTAGTCGACCTCTACCAGGGTGTCGATACGCGCCTTGACTTCGAAACGCTCCACCTTGCCATTAGCGCGCTCCACTTCGACGAACAGTTGGGCGCCGGGGGTGAGGCCCTTGGCAATCCCACGAATCGTGAACCGTTCGTCACCGGTCAAGCCCCAAGAATCTCGATTCTGGCCTGCCAAGAACTGCAACGGGAGGATGCCCATGCCGATCAAGTTGCTGCGATGGATGCGCTCGAACGACTCAGCCAAGACGGCACGCACCCCCAAGAGGTACGTCCCTTTGGCGGCCCAGTCTCGTGAAGAGCCGGACCCGTATTCTCGTCCCGCGACGATCAAAAGGGGCACTTCCTCACTCTTGTAACGCATCGCCGCGTCAAAGATGCTGGTCACCTCGCCGCTCGGAAGGTGTCGCGTAACGCCGCCCTCAGTCCCCGGCAACATCAGGTTCTTGAGGCGAATATTGGCAAAGGTGCCGCGCATCATGACCTCGTGATTGCCGCGGCGGGCGCCATAGGAGTTGAAATCCTTGGGCTCG
>JBLNFG010000506.1:0-19351 GCA_050263495.1 Myxococcales bacterium
ATGATGCGTGTACCCGGATCCGGACCGCCCGTTACCGCGCCGCCCCCGTCCACCAACATTGATCTTCCGTCGGGAAGATCAACCAACAGAGCATCCCCTTGGCCTACGTCGATTGCCGTGACTCGCAGTTGCCGCTTGGGCGCGCCGCTGATCTGTGCCGCCCACTCGAGCAATAACCACCCGACAACAGCACCGCCCACGAGAAATAGCCTAGAGAACCTTCGCCGATCCCCGTCGCTCGTGGGGGTAGTCCGTGCATCGGGCAACGAAATCCAGATCAGCACTGCCAACAACAGCAGCGCGAACTGTTCCACTGTGGGGGGCGGTAGCGCGACGCGAGCCCAAGAGACAGCGGACGCAGTCTTGGCGATCCAACCGACAGCCAGTAATGCACCGGAACCAGCTACGGCTAACCCGCGCTCAAGCCAGGGCACGGGCGCAGCCAGGGTGTGCACGAGGCAAAGCGGCAAGGCAGCGAGTTCACCGCAAGGCCCGGCTACGACATTGGCGGCCAAGCCCACCAAGGTTACCTCCGGCGAAAGCAGCAGGAGCAGTGGAGTGCAGGGGACCATTGCGGAACAGGTAATACCCAGCGCCGTGGAGACCCATGCGAGTGGGCGCCAGGCGATTTTTCGGGCGGGGCGCCGAAGGTGGGGTCCAAGCACGATAAGCCCGGAAGTTGCGAGTGCTGAGAGCGCGAAGGACACGTCATAGAGCGCCAAGGGCTCTCGAGCGACTCCGACTAGGATTGATAGTGCGAGCGCACGCAGCCCGGAGAGTCTCCGATCAAAGACCGAAGCCAAGTACATTGCGGCGAGCATCCACGCTGCGCGCCACGCGGATCCACTTCCGCCAGCGAAATCCGCATAGGCAACCGCCAGAACGATGCCAAGCGGTGCCACGATCCGCCCGACGTCGTAACGCGCCGAAATGCGTGGGAACCGCACCAATAATGCGTGAGCACCGCGCACCACGGAGACGACGGCCAACACCAAGTGCGTGCCGCTCACCGCGAGCAGGTGGGACAATCCGCTGCGCTGAAATGCCAACTGTTCGTCGGGTTCCAAATCGTTCTCGCCCAACACCAGTGCCCGCGCCAGGCCTCGTGCCTTTGGAGCATAGGTCGTAAGAATCCGTTCGCGCACCGCATTGCGTGCACGATCTACGGCTGCGAGAATTCCGATGCCCGGGGCCAGTCGCGTTAGAGTCAAGACTCCCCCGCTCGCAACAACACCCTGAGCCGCAAGCCGTGGAAGGGGATTCATCAGATCGATGTTGTGCGCCGACGATACCGGACCAAGTTGCGCCACGAACTCGACCCGATCACCTCGACTGAGTGCCGCGCCAATTCCATGCAAACGTAATCGCCGTACCGCGATCGGGAAGCCATCACAGTCGAGACGGGTTGCGTCTATCACGGCGACGAAGCTTCCGTCGCGCAGGTTGGGTGATTGCGCGACGGTGCCTTCTCCGGCGCAACGCGCCGACGCGCCGAGCGACTGCCGAACCCGATAGCGCTCCGCGCCGAATTCGTTGAGGGCGCCACTTGCCCGAACTCCGCAAAGTGCAGCAACGAGCAGCGCCAGAAGTCGCGCAGCCACGTGGATTCTGCGATGCAGGAAAGCAAGAGCGATTGCCGCCGTGGGGTACGCAAGGTAGGGATGAAACGAGAATTCTGGGCTAAACACGGCAGCTAGGGCGACGAGCAACCACGCGCCAGTGGACATGTCGCCCGCCTGAGCACGATTTGCGCCAAGAGCTCAACGTCGCCGCGACCGTCAAAGCGCACCGCTCGTGTGCGCGTCGCACTGACCAAAGCTAGCTGAACGTCGGCGCCTGCCGTTTGCCATCGGCGCAAGTGGTGGACGGACGATGCTTCGCCGCAACGTCGCGTTTAGTGCTACAAAGCCTCCTCGCCCGTGAGGAATGAACATTGAAAGTTCGTGCAGATCATCTGTTGGTGGAGCAGGGCCTGTGCGCCACGCGCAGCCAAGCGCAGGCGTTGGTCATGGCGGGGCGTGTTTTCACTGGTGAGATCCGAGTGGAGAAAGCCGGCAGCATGCTGGCCTCTGACTGCGCTTTGACGGTCCGGGCGGGGCCTACGTTCGTGTCTCGGGGTGGCGACAAACTTGCCGGCGCACTCGCGGATTTAGCGCTTTCGCCCGAGGGCTGCGTGTGTGTGGACATCGGCGCCTCGACGGGAGGGTTCACCGATTGTCTGTTGCAGCGGGCAGCCAAAAAGGTTTACGCCGTCGACGTCGGGCATGGACAGCTCGCGGACAAGTTGCGACGCGATCCGCGGGTCGTTTGTCGGGAAGGGGTGAACGCGCGCTACTTGGTGGCCAACGACTTCGAAGAACCGATTGACTGGGTCGTGGTCGATGCCTCGTTCATCGGGCTCGAGAAATTGGTCGGCGCAATCTCGCAAATTGCGCGCAGCGACGGAACCCTAGTGGCTCTGATCAAGCCGCAATTCGAAGCGGGCCGCGACGAGGTTCGTCGCGGCAAAGGGGTCATTCGAGATCCAGAAGTGCGACAGCGCGCCATCGAACAAGCGAC
Source organism: Myxococcales bacterium (assembly GCA_050263495.1). Taxonomy (GTDB): domain Bacteria; phylum Myxococcota_A; class Polyangia; order Polyangiales; family Polyangiaceae; genus FEN-1139. The sequence goes on from JBLNFG010000506.1 coordinate 2,560, forward strand.
GAATGCGGTGCGCGAAGCAGGTTTCGAGCTACTCGGGCAATGCGATTGCCGCGTCCCGGGCCCCAAGGGAAACCTCGAGCATTTTTTGTCAGCGCGTCGCGTTTGACGGCGCGGGTCGTTCTACGTCGCGAGTGGCGGCGCGCCGTCTCGCGGCACGGAACAGTGCGTCGCGAGTGACGGCGCGGGTCGTAACACGTCAAGCTTCAGAGCGGTCGCACTGGCATCGTGATCTCGAAGATGTGCTTACCCTGGGGATGCTGCTTCGGATCGTTCAAGTAAAGCTCGTAGCAGAGTCCATCATCGGGTTGGTAACCGCTGGACGGCATCCATTCCGACATGAACCATTGCCACGCGCCGGCATACTGGGTTGGATCGATCTCGTAACGAGCCTTGGCATACTTTCCCGCGGGGAGCTCCATAATGCCCACTTCGCCTTCGGACTTGGTGCCTGGTGGCACCGTCACCGAGCAGCTAATGCGCAACTTGTCGGCGTCCGTGAGGTCTGGGTTGTCATGGTAGATCGTCAGAGTTTTGGTGTTGGGTCCGAGCAGTCCTCGAGGCCCGGCCCAGGCCATTAATCGCCCGTACAGGCGCGCGAACAGAGTGTCGTCTCCGGCGTAGGGACCCACGTGTCGCACGTAGGCAACCGTCATGTTGGGGACTTGTTCGACCGTTACGTTGTTTGCTTGGATTGGCACAGGAAAACTCCTTGCTGGTGGGTGTTCGTCACCGACCCAATCAAGGTAGCTATCCGTGCCCGTGCCCGCTTTCCCATCCTTGCTAAGCGCTTTGCGATTCTTGCGACCAACCATCGCCCCGTCCATGACACGCGTGGATTCACCCGCGCGCCACTCACTGGCGTTGACGTCGTAACAGGCCTTGAATGCGCGCGCGAACGTCGCCGACGAAGAGAAGCCGCAGTCGATTGCGATCGCCGTGATCGACTTCTCGGGATTCTGCACCAGCTGACACGCCGCCTTTTCGAGCCGAAGTCGCAACACGAATTGATAGAGCGTCTCTCCGACTACCGAGGTAAAGACGCGATGGAAGTGGTACGGAGAAAACATGGCCGCTTGAGCGATCGCTTCGAGCGGCAACGGCTCAGCTAGGTGCTGCTCGATGAAATCTTGCGCGCGATGAATGCGCCGCAGGTACTCACTTCGGTGTTGGTTCGTCATGGGGGCACCATCCGCGCGTCACGTGTGCGTTCGGCCGTACAGCATTCGAGGCGGGCGCATCATTGACGACAATACTGAATCGCGCAATCCCTGCGCGGCGGACAGCCGCATTCCGTGGGGCTCCTTGGCATCAGTATTCGGAGGACACGCACCCTGCGTGTCGTTCGCGTGGAAAATTGAGCGTTCGACCCCCAGTGCCGAAGAATTTTGCTAGAGCGCTAAACGGCTTGATTCTCGAAATGAAAGCTGGGTTTTTCTGCCCACCACCGCACTCGCCCTGCGAGTGCTTGCTCCTCCCAAATCCGTGCTCGCCCTCGGGCTGCGCGCGAATGGGAGGAGCCTTCGTTGCAGGCCGCCGGTGCACGTGGCGTCCAGGAGCACGGCCATGAGGTGGCTCGGTGCAGCGGCTGAACGGCAGCTTAGAGTAGGGCTACTACCGGGTCGATCGGCGCTCCCCCACGTTCTCGAAAACCGACACACCAACGAGAGAGTTGCATGCGAAAGCTGATGATAGGCAACGAGGCCATTGCGCGCGGCGCGTGGGAGGCGGGTGTGCGGGTCGCAACCGCGTATCCTGGCACTCCGAGCACCGAAATTACCGAGTTTCTGGCCAAATACTCGGAGATTGACAGCGAGTTCAGCGTCAACGAGAAGGTCGCGTTGGAGGTGGGGATTGGGGCATGCATCGCTGGCGCTCGCACGATCGTGTCGATGAAACACGTCGGGCTGAATGTCGCGATGGATCCACTGCTGTCCGTCGCGTACCCCGGGGTGAACGCGGGACTCGTCGTCGTGGTCGCCGATGATCCGGGCCAACACAGCTCACAAAACGAACAAGATACACGGTACTTCGGGATAGCCGGAAAATTACCGGTGCTCGAACCCACGGATAGTCAGGAGTGCCTCGATTTCGTGCGCACGGCGTTCGAGATGAGTGAGCGCTTCGATACCGTGGTCATCGTGCGGCTCACGACACGCGTGGCCCACTCGATGAGTCTGGTGGAAACGCACGCTCGTCAGGAGCTCGAACTACGACCGCACGATAACCGAACCGGCAAGTACATCGTGGCTCCGGCTTACGCCAAGAAGCGGCGCGTCATCGCGGAGCAGCGCTTGCGCGATCTCGAGCGTGAAGCCGAGTCAACCACGTTGAATCGGGTCGAACTGCGCAGTCCGAAGCTCGGAGTGATCACGAGCGGAATCGCCTACCAGTACGTTCGGGAGGTGGCTCCTGACGCCAGCACATTTCTTCTCGGCATGAGCTACCCACTGCCGCGAGAGAAGTTGCTGGAATTCTCAAGGAACTGCGAACGGCTGGTGGTGGTCGAAGAGCTGGAACCCATCTTTGAGCAACAGCTTTTGGCTTGGGGAATTCCGGTCATCGGCAAACAGCGCGTCCCTATCATTGGCGAGCTCAGTCCAGAGATCGTGCGCGAAGCGCTCGACGCCGGGAAGCTCGAGCACTTTGATGCCACGAGCTTGGGCGATCTGCCGGTGCGACCCCCGGTACTCTGCCCTGGATGTCACCACCGCGGACCGTTCGCCGTGCTGCGCAAGCTGAAGCTACACGTTTGTGGCGACATCGGCTGTTACACGCTCGCAGCATTCCCGCCCTTAAACGCCATGGAGACCGCGATTTGCATGGGCGCCAGCGTCGGGATGGCCTTCGGTTACGAGAAGGCGCGAGGCCGAGACTTCGCCAAGAAAACCGTGGCCGTGATCGGCGACTCTACCTTTTGGCATTCGGGCGTCACGGGCTTGATCGACATCGTGTACAACGGTGGGGTATCGACCGTCATCATTCTCGATAACGAGACAACGGCCATGACGGGCCACCAGGATAACCCCTCCACGGGCACGCTGCTTTCGGGTAAGCCCGCCCCGGTGCTCGACTTTGTGGCTCTGGCCAAGGCAATTGGCGTCAAGCACGTGCGCGAAGTGGACGCCTACGACATGGAGGCGCTCGAGCGGGTAATTCGCGAAGAAGTGGCGCGCGAAGAGCCCTCCGTGATCGTGACGCGCAGAGCGTGTCTCCTCAAGCACGGCAATGTGGCGCAAGATCCGCCAGCGGTCGTCGACGCCGAAGCCTGTGAGGCCTGCAAGATATGCCTGCGTCTCGGCTGCCCGGCACTCTCGCTTCGTGCAGACAGCGTGGAAATTGATACCGTCACGTGTACGGGCTGCGGCTTATGTGTCGCCTCCTGTCCGTTCGATGCCATCGCAATCCCGCCCTCTGATTCAACCCAAACCAAGTGAACCAGCCATGGCAACGACCCAAAACATTCTGATTGCGGCAGTAGGTGGTCAGGGCGCGCTTTTGGCCGCACGCATTCTCGGCAGCTACGCTAGTGGTCAAGGGTTCCAGATCAAGGTCTCGGAAATCCACGGCATGTCACAGCGAGGCGGGAGCGTCGTCACGCACGTCCGATTCGGCTCCGAAGTGCACTCGCCGGTGATCGAAGCCGGAGCCGCGGACGTCGTACTTGCGTTCGAGTTGCTTGAGGCGGCGCGCTATGTTCCGATGCTGCGTCGAGGCGGGCTCGTAGTGGCAAACATGCAAGAGATTCAACCTCTTCCGGTGCTGACCGGCAGCGCCAAGTACCCGAGCGACCTGCTCGCTCGCTTTGCAGCGCTTCCGATTACCACCGTCGCCGTCGACGGTCTACGCGAGGCACAAGCCTTGGGCAACGTGAAGACCGTGAACACGATTCTACTGGGCGCGTACGCGCGACGTATCGAGTCCGAACCCGCGACGTGGCACCAGGCCATTTCCGAGAGCGTGCGCGAGTCACATCGTGCTATTAACGTGCGCGCCTTCGACCGCGGGTATCAGATTGCAGACGCTTCCGGTTCGGTTGTGGGTTGCACGTCCTAGGGAGCGGTTGAGCGCAGCTTTGAGCAAGGGACCAGCGCTCTACTTAGAGAGGAATCACTCCGTGATTTGGAACAAGCCTGTTGAGACGATGAGTGCTGACGAGCGAAGCGAGCGACAGGGCGTCGCGCTTCGCCAGATGATCGAGCGGGTGTACCGCTGTGTCCCAGCCTATCGGGCAAAGATGGACGCGACGGGGGTTGTGCCCGAAGACATCCGTTCCATAGCCGATCTGCACAAGTTGCCCTTTACTACCAAAGAAGATCTGCGTGAAAACTACCCGTTCGGACTGTTTGCAGTGCCGAATCGGCAAGTGGTGCGGATTCATGCCTCTTCGGGCACTACTGGACGTGCAACGGTCGTAGGTTACACGCCGGCCGACATCCGCCTCTGGTCGGAGGTCGTTGCGCGCTGTCTGGCGGGCGCAGGCGTCGGGCCAGACGACGTCATTCAAGTAGCCTACGGATATGGCTTGTTCACTGGCGGACTAGGGTTGCACTACGGAGCCGAGCTACTTGGTTCGACAGTGATCCCGATCTCCGGCGGGAACACAAAGCGGCAGATCCAGCTGATGCGTGACTTCGGCACTACCGTGCTTGCTTGCACGCCGTCCTATGCGCTCCACCTAGCGGAAGCGATGCGCGAATCGAAACTGCCGCGCACCGAGCTGCGTCTGCGGGTTGGCATTTTTGGTGCAGAACCTTGGACCGAAGGGATGCGCCGGGAAATTGAGGAACAGCTCGGAATTACGGCGATAGACATCTACGGGCTGAGCGAGATCATCGGTCCCGGTGTGGCTTGCGAGTGCACCGAGCGCACCGGACTGCATATCCACGACGACCACTTCATTCCCGAGGTCATCGATCCGTTCACCGGCTTACCGTGCACCGCTGATCAGCGCGGTGAGCTGGTCTTCACCACCGTTACCAAAGAGGCGCTGCCACTCATTCGTTACCGCACGCGCGACCTCACGCTGCTTGATCGCACCCCCTGCAAATGCGGGCGTACCACGACGCGCATGCAAAAGTGTTTGGCCCGAAGCGACGACATGCTGATCATCCGTGGCGTCAACGTATTCCCGTCCCAGATCGAATCCGTGTTGATGGAGATGTCCGAACTGGCGCCACACTACCTGCTCGTCGTAGAACGCGAACACAACCTGGACAAGTTATCGCTCCTAGTTGAGGTAAACGAGCGAGTCTTCTCGGACAGCGTGGGCCAACTCGAGTCGTTCACGCGCCGCGTACAACACTCGCTGGAAAGCGCGCTTGGTCTAGGCATCGACGTGCGCTTGGTCGAACCCAAGACCATCGAACGCAGCGAAGGCAAGGCGAAGCGCGTCCTCGACAAACGGAAGCTGGCGTAACAGGGCCGTCTCATGCCAATCTGGACAAGTAGCTTAGAAGCGCAGTGCGTGAAGGGGAACCAAGCGTGATCATCAAGCAACTCTCGGTGTTTCTCGAGAACCGTTCTGGGCGTCTGACGGAAGTTACGGCGGCGCTTGCGGAGTATCAGATCAATATCACCGCCCAATGTGTCGCAGAGACTTCAGATTTCGGAATCCTGCGCATGGTGGTCACCGACCCAGAGCTGGCGCGCGAGGTGTTGTCCAAGCGCGGCTTCTCGGTCAGCCTCACCGACGTGCTGTGCCTGACGACCCCAAACGTGCCGGGGGCGTTGCACCGAGCGCTCGAAATCCTTTCGAATCGCGGAATCAGTATCGACTACATGTACGCCTTCGCCGTCAGCGACAAAGCCTTCGTCGTCTTGCGCACGAGCGACATTCCAAGGTCGGTGTCTGCGTTGCTCGACGAACAGCAAACGCTGCTCCGGAGCAGTGACGTCTACTCGCTCTAGTGCCCGGTGAATGCCCGCAGCGGCGCTGCATGCGTCCACGACCGGTGGCGGAATCATGTAAGGCGTGAATGACTTAGTTCGCGCCGGTCATACGAGCGGTCAAGGCGGTGCGCACTGCGCGGCCCAGCGCGTCGGCGGTGTAGGGCTTTGGTAGCCACACCAAGCCCTGTTCGGCAGCGAGCTCAATTCGATTCGTGGGCGCGTGACCGCTCGCTAAGATTGCCCGTTGGTTTGGGAAGGTCTCGCGAATCTTTTCTAGAACCTGCAGGCCGTCCTGTGCCTCATTCAGGATCATATCCAGAACCACTAGCTCATAGGGGCTCGTGCTGGGTTCGGAGCGCTGAAACAGCTCAATAGCCTGCGTTCCACTCGACAGTACCTCGACCGAGTAGCCCAGCTGCACGAGCACGCGGCGGGCAGTGCGCAGTTGCACTGGTTCGTCATCCACGACGAGAATTCGAGCACTCCCCCGCGGCACCAACGAGTCCCGGTAACTGTAACGAATCTGATCGTTCGAGATCGGAAAATAGAGGGTGAAGGTCGTGCCTAGACCGCACTGGCTAATCACGTCGATAAAACCCTGATGCTCCTTCACCACGCCGTGCACAATCGCAAGCCCTAGGCCAGTACCACTGTGCTCGCGAACGCGTTTCTGGCTGTAGAATGGCTCGAATACCTGCCCAATATCCTCGGGCGGAATGCCGCTGCCGGTGTCTGAGCAGCTGAGCATGGCGTATTCTCCGGGTTCGACTGTTTCGAACCCGGAGACGGCACAATTGAGCGTCACTCGACGCAGCCTCAAGGTAACGCAACCCGCGCCAGTAATCGCCTCTACTCCGTTGCGCACGAGATTGGTGATCGCGCGCGCCAACTGCGTGTCCGACGCGCTGATTGCGACGACCTCGGTTGGGAGCTCGAGCACCACGTCCACATGGGGGTTGATTGCACGCACGGCTTGACGGAACTCGTCTCCAAGACAGTTCTTTAGGGCTTCCCTGAGATCGAGCGGTTTGCGACGCGTCTTGCCTTGGCGACCAAGCGTCAAGAGATCTTTGATGGTCTGACTGGCGCGAACTGACGCCCGTTTGATGCTCTGAACATCACTGCAGAGTTCGTCGATTTGCGCCGATGTCAGGTTCGGGTCGCGCAGCTCGGCGAGAATCACGTCTGGGAGCGCCACCATCGGGCCAAGCACGTTGTTTAGATCGTGCGCCACGCCACCAGCCAGCACGCTCAACGCCTGGAGTCGTTTGGACGTGGAAGCCCTTTCCTGGATCGTACGCTCGTGGAGCATGGTCTGCTTCACTACCGCCTGATGCAACGCGACGGCGCGCAGCGCACTCGTAGCCTGGTCACGCACGATATGGTAGCAATTCAGCCCCACTTCGTACTCTATGAGCGCGAGCCCTAAGTGTTGTCCCTCGAGCGCGAGTGGAAATACCAACGACGTGTGACGCCGATCCGGCAGATACTCGTCATTGGGGTATAGCTCCTGGGCGTCGAATTCCTCCTCCACGACGGGAAGTGACTGGCCATCTCGCAAGTGAACAAGCGGCACTAGCGCGTCCACCTGTCCACTCGGGTGGTAACAGACGTACAGTGAATTGACTCCAATACCCGGCAGCGTCTCGGCTAGGGCCCGCCGTAGCGAGGGCAGATCGAAGGCGCCCGAGATCTGGTCCGACGTCGACGTAAGCCGCACATACTCGCCACCACGCGTCAATGACTGCTGCACCATCAAGGACAATGTGGCCGAGAGCGTAAAGCTCATCGCCCGAAACCACATGTTCTCCAGGCGCGGATCCTGTTCATTTCGGAGCAATTCGTAAAGGATGGTTATCGCGTTCTGAACCTGACGGATTCGGTGGATTTCGTTCTTAACGTGCTTGAAGACGAGTTCGAGAGCAGCCTCGAACGAGCCGAGAACACCGTTCAATTCACTGTCGAGCCCGGAGAGTAGAATTGTGGCACCCGACCCGCGTTCCTCGTCACTCCACTCAATTTCCTCTGTCAATCGCTGTTCGAGATCTCGCCACTTTCGGCGAAGCAACTCAATTGACGTCGACGTGTTGGAGCTTCCATTCGAGAGTCGAATCAACCGAGTTCGACAACCGCATGAGTTGCGTACGACGATTCGCGTCGGAAGCGACTTGAGACGCGGCACCTCAATCCCGTTGATTTGGCCGAGAATCGCGCCTACGGCCCACTCTGCAATTGTATTGAGTGGCTGTGCTACGGTCGTCAAGGCGGGGTTGCCGAGCGCAGCCCAAGGAAGATCGTCGAAGCCAGTAACCAACACGTCTTCCGGAACCCTACGCCCACGCTCGCGCAGCACGTCCATTGCTCCGAACGCCATCGAGTCATTGGCTGCAACGACGGCTTCGACGTCAGGGTGTCGGTCAAGTAAGCGCCTCATCGCAGCGCGGGCTTTCGTGGTCACGAAATTGCCGCACTCAACCAATGAGTCGTCCCAGGGCACCCCGAATCGCTCAAAGACGCTGACACAAGCGTCGAGTCGTAAGCGCGCCTCATCGCTGTCGAGCGATCCACTTAGGAATGCAATTCGTCGAGCGTGATGCACCCCCATCACATGCTCGAGCACGGCGGCCATACCCGGCTGATTGTCGATTATCACGCTTGGGGTGTCGGGAATTGCGAGCCCGATGCTGCAAGCAGGTAGCCCCCGATACTGCTTTACCAAACGGCTGATACCTTCGGCGCCGCAATAGGTCGCCAGCGTGCTCGAGACCACGATCAGTCCGTTGACACGCCTTCGACTCACTAGATCGAAGATGACATTGTGAGTCCAGCCCCAACTCGAAGGCTCGTCGAGGGCATGGCCATAGAAGATGAGCAAATTTAGGTCATGCTCTCGCGCTGCTCGATCCAGGCATTCCCGCAGTTGCGCTTCGTAAGAACCACCGAAGTAGTTCATGTGATCGAGCAGGACGCCGATGGTGATGCGGGACATGGGAGTCACAGTCGGTCACGGTGTCAATTTCTAGAACAGCATCAGCTCCCCCGTCTCGCCAGCGTTTGCGGGGCGTGGGTCCGGCAAGACGAAGTCCCGTTCCACTTCTACCTCAAGCCACACGAGCACCACACCGTTTCCGCCCTTGAAGGTGATCGGTTCGGTTGGATGTTTGGGCAACGGTTGCACACGGATACCTTGAAGAACGATCGGTGTGGTCAGCGCAACGTCGATTTCGTAGGTAAGGAGTTTGACCTTGATCCGTCCAACCAACTGGTTACCAAGCTCTCCAATCCAGTCGCGTGGCGACCCACCCGCCGGGCATGAGCCGTCGAGTGGCCCATGCTCGCATGCCAAGAGACAGGTCCCGCGGAGCGGCGCCCCCACGAAGCCCATCACGCTGGACAGGACGGGTTGGTCCGCGTTGGACCAATCGTGCGCTCCGCGTACCAGCTCAATGCCATAGTCCGAGAAGAGCTCATGGCACGATTCCGCTGCCAATTCGTTCACTACATCGGTCACGTACTGATTCTCGAGAAACATTGAAAACCCCTTAGGCAACGATCTTCTTGGCGGCAGCGATCAGGTTCTCTGGCTTGACGGGCTTGATCATCCATCCCTTCGCGCCCAGACGCTTCGCTCGTTCAATCAGAGTAAAGTGAGCCTCTGTCGTGAGCATCACTACGGGAATCTTGGCGAATTTGGGGTCAGCCTGAACCTTTTCCAACATTTCGAGTCCGCCGAGACGTGGCATGTTCACGTCCAAAATGATCAGGGCGATTTCGTGTTCAGCGAGTCGTGCCAAACCGTCGAGGCCGTCGATCGCCTGAATCACAGTGAATCCGGCACCCTCCAGAGCGGCGGTAACTGTGATCCGAATTGTCTCGGAATCATCGACTATCAAGATCTTCTTCATCGTCATCTCCTGTGCATCTGGGTTGGATCACGGCCCGCTTCCTGACTTAGAACAGGATCACGTCTCCCTCTTGCGCCGCACCGCGACTGCCCGTGTACACGATTTGGGTGAAGTCGATCTGCCCCGTCATGGTGACGGTGATCTCACCACGCAGTGCGCGGAATCCAAATATCACCTCAGGGGGCTTACCGGTGCGATGCCGCTCCATCAATGCGCTGGTTACGCTCGTGGGCAAACCCGTTTTTAGATCGATGTTGCAGCTGTGCAGTCGGTTCTTGACGCGACCTGCTAATTGATTGCAGAGCTCGCGGGTCCAGTCGCGAGGTTCGTACGAACGGACATTGGCAGGCTTTGCTTGAGTGCAAATCTCCGACGGCAGAAACAGCGCGAGCGTGCCGTTCAATGCCGTGCTCGAAAAGCCTGCCGCCGCCGACAATTGTCGATCGAGATCGGCAGGTAGCCTCTGAACCGATGGGATCGGCGCTACCGCAATCTCGAACACTTGGAACAATTCCACAGTGGAGCTCTGGACGATGGTTGCAAGTGTCGTCCGTCCATCCAGCATCCGGGTCGACACAGGTGCAGAATCCGCAAACTTGTTCAAGAGCGCTGACATTTCTGATCGCGCGGGGGCGCGTGGGATAAGCGGGCTGACGGGGGATCCACGTGCATTCAGCTACGGCATACAATCGGCTTACCCCAAGGGGCGAAAGAGGCCCTCCGAATAATTCGCCTCACTTGTGCGCACACCGGCACCCGAGGTGCGTGGATAAACCGTCGATTGCGACGGGCAAACCAAAATCTGCTGCTTCGGCCTCTATGTCTGAGAACTGGTCGCTCTCGAAGGGGCTCGAGCACTCGACAGGACTGACCTGGTGCCCGTCTCGAATGCACGGATCGAACCGGTTGTCATGCACGGAATGTCTGCTGAAAGGGTCGTCCGAAATGCCGCACCAAGCACGAGCGGCATTCTTCCAGTCGGAAGAGGCATTCGCTCTCGATGGGTAACTGCTGCATCGTACCAAGGCTTGCCAACAGCAAGCGGCTGGACGTTTCGCCCGTGGCCACGCTGACCACGCGTCAGTCGGCGTAGCTAAGCAGCGACATTGCTAGGGCAGAGCGCGTTCCCACGCAGCCAGAATGCGATCCATCGCCGCGTGCACGTCTGGGTTTACCACCCAACGTTTAGGATCCGCTTGGAACCAGGCAATCGTTTTGCGAATGCCGACATGGAAAGGGATGGTTGCGACGAACTCGGGAACAAGTCGTTTGATTTTCGAGTTGTCAAAGATCACGCTGTGCGCCTTATCGCCTAACAAACCAGGACCCATCTCGGGCTCGATTGCCGCAATGAAGTCCGACGGAATGTGCACGATTTTGGCGGATACGCCCAGAGCGTCAGCAATCGTGGTGTAAATCTGATTCCAGTTAAGTACCTCGTCGGACGTGATGTGGTAGCTCTGACCCACGGCCTGTGGGTGGCCGAGCATGGGCACAAATCCCCGAGCAAAGTCCTCGGAATGCGTCACCGTCCAGAGACTCGATCCATCGCCATGCACGATGACCCTTCTCCCAGACTTCATGCGATCGAGCAGCGTTGCGCAACCCCAGCCACCAACTGCAATCGGGAGCACCGTGTCGTAAGTCAGGCTGGGACGGACAATCGTCACCGGAAAGCCGCGCTGACGGTAGCTGTTCATCAGCAGCTCTTCACAGGCGATTTTGTTACGCGAATACTGCCAGTAGGGGTTCACGAGCGGCGTGGATTCGGTGATGAAAGGCGATCGAGGCGGCTTCTCGTAGGCAGAAGCCGACGAGATGAACACGTATTGCTTGGTTCGACCCGCGAAGATCGACTCGTCGCGTTCCACCTGAGAGGGCTCGTACGCGATCCAATCGACGACCGAATCAAACGTCATGCCCGCAACGGCCCTGCGCAGTGCGGCGACGTCACCAACGTCCACCTGCATCTGGTGCGCACCCTCGAGCCCGTCCAATCGCTGCCCACGGTTGCAGAGCCAGAGATCGATTCCGCTGCGCACCGCCAAACGACTCACTGCAGCACTGATGATTCCTGTCCCGCCGATGAAGAGCACGCGCATGAGGGCCTCGTTCGCAAGAGTGCCAGGCACGAACTTCGTGCGACTGGCTCCCGAGTCTTAGCGCCGTTTGCGTGGAAGCGGCATGGGCTGCACCCATCGCGCAGATATCGACGCTTCCATGACCTGACCTGGTCCGGGTACGTCCCATGCCGTATGGCCGCCACACCGAATGCGACGCAGCCTGGCGTATTAGGGCGAGCTCCCATGCGTGATTTGCCGCGCGCCAAAGTAGAATCTGCAGTTTTCGACCGAGAGGGTTGGTCGGCGCACTCAGAGGGCTGGCGTGGTCAGCGACTGGCTTCGCCTGGAATCTATGCGACCTCCCAAACCCGAGGCGGCGTTGGAGAAAGCCCGCGCCCGCCCCCACAGGTATCGATAATACTTGATCAAATCACTGAATCGAGCATTGGCTTAACCCGCGACGAATCAGTGGGGATCGGACGTGGGTCCGAGTCTCGCCTCCTCGCCAGCAGTCCTGCTCTTCGCGCGTTCGGGCGTGCGTAGTCGGGGTCCCATGGTGAGTCGAGTTCCGAGATTGTGCGCCGTTGTCATTCGCTCGCGCCCTTTATTTGCGCCTTCACCCGCGCCGTACCAACTAGCAGACTTTGGAATCCGTGCGTACAAGTCGACCACCACGTATCTCGCCTAATGAAGTTATCGGCGGGCGCTATACCGTTCTCGCGGAACTTGGGCATGGAGGAATGAGTGTCGTCTATCGCGTTCACGATAGAGTGCTCAACCAAGAAGTCGCGCTCAAATTGCTTAAGACTTCCGAGGACGAGACGCGCAACCTGCTCTTTTTGCAGCAGGAGTTCCGCGCCATGGCGCGCCTACGCCACCCCCGATTGGTACAGGTCTACGACTACGGCGTACTGGACAACGGCTCCCCGTATTTCACTATGGAACTGCTGCCCGGTGAGGACCTCTCGACGCTGGGTTCGCTCCCGATCGACGAAATCGTCCAAGTGCTGCTCTCGATCGCAGACGTGCTCGGGTTCATGCATGCGCGCGGCTACGTACACCGGGACGTGAAGCCGTCCAACGTGCGAGTCGTGGTGCGAGAGCAGGGCAAGCCGCTTGAAGTCAAATTGATGGATTGTGGACTGACGGAGCAGCTCGGAAAGAAAGACAACGCCGTCTCCGGTACCCTTGCCTACCTCGCGCCTGAGGCTTGGCTCGGAGGCCCCGCAGATGTGCGCGGTGACCTGTACGCTCTCGGAGTTCTTGCGTACGAGATCACGACCGGACAGTTACCGTTCGATGTGTCGACTGGCGCGCGCCTGCTTCGAGCCAAGACCGAGCGGTCGCGAGATTTGCGCGAAGTCAGACCCGAAGTACCCGCGGAATTTGCGTGCTTGGTGCGCGATCTCTTAGCGCCGGAGCCTGCCAATCGCCCTGTGAGCGCGATGGCAGTGTTCGCGCGTCTCTGCGAGCTCGCCAATCTGGAATTCCTTCCGGACTCCACCGTTTACCTTCGAACGCCCGCGCTGGTCGGACGCACCAACGAATTGGCCGCGCTTAGGACTGCGATTTCCGAAGCGCTCTCTGGTCGCTTGGTGCCGACGGTGATCCTAGGGCCGCCCGGCTTTGGCAAGACGCGTTTGCTCGACGAGGCATTGATTGAAACGGGTGTGCGCGGTGCCGTCATCACGCGCACGACGGGTCGCGGCATCGCCAGCGGGCCGTACGAGGCACTGAGAGACCTGGTCACGCCGCTTCTGCACCTTCCCGCAGCCGCCACGACATTGGCCCGAATTGGTGGAAAATCTGCACTCGGATTGGGGCGAGCGGGGGCAAGCGATGAATGCGCGGAGCGTCACCTCGACCCAATCACAGCCAATCGCGCCCACCACCTGGCTTTGGCGGCACTCTTGGACGGGATCTCCCGGCATCGCACGATCGTTCTGGCCGTTGACGACATACACAGCGCCGACGCCGCTAGTATCGATGCTCTCACGAGCCTCGTAGGTGCAGGTACGAATGGGAACATTGCGATTGTCGCGACCGCCCGAATCACGGAGCCCCTATCCCATTCACTGAAAGGCTTTCTGGCCCTCAGCCACCGCTTGGAACTCGGCCGCATGGCGCGAGAACAGATCAGCGATCTGATTGCCGGCGTCCTCGGGCCTGTCTCCCCGAGTCCGACACTGGTGGCCGACGTGGAGCGAGCAAGTTCCGGCAATGTCTGTTTCGTTCTCGAAATTCTCAGGGATCTCGCGGCTCGCGGGGTGATCGAGCGCAAGCGCACTCGGATAACGCTCCCCGACTCCCTCGATGCGGCGGGGCTGCCCACCAGCCTGGCGGAAGCGCTGGAGCGTCGCGTCGCCCAATTGTCCGCCGAAGCACTGGAATTGGCGCAGTTGGGAGCGGTCTTTGCGCGCCCAATCGACCTCGAACTGTTGCGCACGGTGGTGGGCAAACCGGACGAAGTGTTTCTGGACTCACTCGACGAGCTTCGACGTGAAGAGCTCATCAACGTCGAAGACGGTAAGATGCGCATCCATCATCCTCGTCTTCGTGAGGTGCTTTATCAGGGGCTGACCCTCCCGGAGCGGGCGTGCCTGCACCGACGCGCGGCCCTAGCGATACAGCAGACGTGGGACGACGAGCGAGATCTAGCAGCGGAACTGGGGATGCACTTCGCCGAAGCAGGCGATGCCCGCCAGGCACTCGAGTACTTGGTAAAGGCAGGTGACGCGGGCTACCAACGCTTTGCGTACGCCGACGCGCAGGCGACGTATCTGCGGGCTTTCGAACTCGTGGAAGCGGCGCCGAAGCGTCGTAGAAGGGAGCTTCAGCGCAAGCTCAGCGATCGGCTGGGTCGCATCTGCTTCTATCACGATCACAGCAACGGGCCGAAATACCTCGAGCAGGCCTGTCAACATCACTTTCGGTATGGATTGCTCTGGGCGGTTGCTCCGCTCAGCCGGGTCATGGGCTCGCGGGCGGCGCTGTCGCTGTGCGTACTGACCACCGCCGCCATGAACACCCTACGCCTTCGGCCGCGGCCGCTCGAGTCCACCCTGTCGCGACTTGTCGACTGTTTCGCTGCAACGACGTATCTCGCGAACTGTTATACATACTCCGGGCGCTTGCAGCTGGGACTCGACACTTCGGAGCGGCTGGTTCCGTTCGTGAACTCCCGCCGGCGCATCCCTCAAGTCGGGTACTTGATGGCACGCGTTTACGCTTTGGTATTGATGAACCGGTTCGACGAGGCTGCCGTCGGCTGTGAAGAAGCACTCTGGATACTGAAGCACGATCGGAGCAGCATGGTGCCGGAACACGATCGGATTCATGCGACCGGAGGAGCGTTAATCACTCGGCTGTGGGTCGACTTGACGCGCGGCTACTGCGAGCGATCGAGGTGGTGGACGCCTTTCGAACAGTTCGTGCACGAACACCCGACAGCGCTACTCGAGTCCTGGTTGATGGAAATTCGGGTTTACGCTGCCTTTCGGCAAGGCAGAGTTCCCGAAATGGAAAGCGCGTGGAGCCAGTTTCTGGAACAGGCAACCCAAGCCGAGGTCGCGTTCGTACAGAACAAGGCCCGCGTCTGGGTGGGGCAGACCTACTTGCTTGCGGGTCGCACCAGCGAGGCTCAGGACACGGCGGACGAGGTGGTTCGCGTCGCCCGCTCCTTAGATAATCCAATGCACTTGGCACAAGGCCTACATCTGAGGGGCATGGTGTTGCACGCTTGGGAACGAATGGACGAGGCCGAGGAGAGCCTATACGAGGCCGAGCGCGTTGCGACCCACCGCGACGTGGCCTGCCACGAATTAGCGCATTCGATTTGGCTAAGCCTCGCGACGATTGCCATCGATCGCCAGCAGATCGATCGCGCCGAGCAGTTCGCGCGGCGCGTCCTCGACGCCAATGCCCAGCTCGAACTTGCACATGATCTGCACTGCAGTTGTGCGGAGCGCATCTTGGGTCAAGCCGCCCTCGCTCAGAATCAAACCGAAGCCGCGATTCAGTTCCTGGAAAAGTCGCTATTGGCCGCGTCGCGGACCGACGATTCAATCGAACAAGCTCGCGTGCTTCATTATTTGGGTAAGGCTTTTGCGGCCAAAGGCGATATCGAAGCCGCGAGTCAGTGCAAGTCGGAGTGCGTGGACATGTTCCATCAACTCGGCAATACCTATCAACTGCGCAGACTCGGTTACACCCTCACCGACAATCCCGAGACGGTTGGCGGCGGAGGCGTACTATCTCGCGTCGTGCAGCTGATATCCGCATCGAACTCTCGTCCAAGCTTCGGGTACGCCACGGTCCCTCAATCGATTCGCGAACTACGTGAGGACGAAGAGTCTCCCTTTTGTAAGCCGTCGAGTGTCACGGTTCGCGACGAAACACTGGTCGCCGCAGACACCAGCGATTCCTTCCTAGAACCGTAACGTCCACACGCGGAGGAACATCGATTGGCGTTGTTCAACCAGAACGAGGCAATGCTCTCATCGCCCGTCTGCAAGGCTGCGTACCCGCACGCTAGGGCCTGCTGGGACGGTGTACGGTTCTGGTGTTCCCCTGGTTCGCGCTTGCGAAGGATCCGAATTTCGCGCGCCGGGGCGCCGGACCACGCGGTAGCAAGCGGTAGCCGTGGGGAAAATCCATTGCCGTGTGATAGGCTAGCCGCGCTTCCTGGAGATGCGTCTATGCTGTTTCGTCGAACTCTGGTTCCCGTAATCTGGATCTCATCGATGGTCGCAGCAGCTCCGGCTCAAACCACGCGACCCACCGATTCCGGGGCGCACGACGTACCTAAGGGCCCTGAATTGGAAACCGCGAAGCCTGCGCGCGAGGCTCGGTTGCCAGCCGAGAAAGAGCCGCCACGGGACGCGCCTGCCGACACTCCGAATAAGAGTTCACCCGACGCTGCGAACTCGACGGTGA
>JBLNFG010000507.1:0-4242 GCA_050263495.1 Myxococcales bacterium
AGCGGAAATAGCAGTGGATAAATGTTGTAGGCGGCTGACAGGATCGACGTGGTTCGACCTTCGAGAAATGCGGGTTTGCGGAACTCGACGATCAGCCGATTCTCGGGCAAGACCCGCGTCGGCATGGAGTAGTCGGTAGTGCGCGTGGGATAGAAGACAACCCCTGGGCGTTCGTCGACTTGTAGCCGTCGTAGCCGTCCCAGAAAGTTCAGATCTTCCCAGCCGAGACGCAACGCCGAATGAAAGCGCACGGGATCGATGGCTGCACCGATGCCGATGCGGACCGTTCTCAACGAGGCTTCTCGGAGCAGGATCACGAGCGAAACTCGACCAGTGGCGGGATCCGCGTCGCTCCGCTCGATACGCGCCGAAGAGAAGACGCCGAGGTTGATCAACGCAGTCTCGGCCTCGCGCAGATCCGACTGGCGATAGACGTCCCCTTCGCGCAGTTGGACGGTGGAGCGAACGATGTCCTCTGGAACTTCGCTCAACCCTTCCAAGGTAATTGAACCGTAGTGCGACGCTGGCCCTGGCGAGAGTGCAAGCTCGATGTCTGCCGCGTGCCGCGCGACGTCGACTTGGACCTTGCCGTCGACGCGGCCAAAGGCGAATCCGTTCTCAGCCAAGACCTCGATGATGCCGCGCTTCGTCTGCTCGTAACTCGCCTCGTCGAAGGGGAGTCCCTCACGCAGTACGATGGCCCGCTGCGCGCGAAAACCAATCGTTGGGGGGAGTTGCTCCAAGCCCTTTGGCGTGATCCGCTGGACGAGTACTGGAGGCCCTTCCTCGACACGAAGCGTGACCCGCACGGTCGCCTTGGACTCGTCGCGTTCCACGCGGGCCACGGTGACCCTTGCTTCGTAGAAGCCGCGTGCACGATAGAGCCGTTCGATGCGCTGAATGTCCTGCGCCAGTTTGCTTGGATCGAACTCCGCGTAATCGAAGAGTACGCCTTCGAGCCCGGGCAGGCCGAGCAAGCGAGGTGATTCCGTCGTCGCCAAGCTCGCGAGGATCTCTGATTCTCCGAGCGATTGCGTGCCCTGTAGTCGCACCTCCGTCGTGATGTAGCTATTCGCGGGACGGGCTTTTCGAATGCACCCCGTCGTAGCTGCGACGCACAGACAAAAACAAACGAACCAAGCGCGAGAAATCAAGACGACGCCTTTTACTTGGCTGCGCACGCGATCGCTGGCAAGGGGCTCAGCCGAGCTTTCAAAACGCCAACGCCCGACATCCTGGTGAGGAGTCGGGCGTCGCGTTGGCTGATGGTTGTGCCCACCAGTGAGGCAAGCAGTCGAGCGCCGGAGGCTACCGCCAAACGGCAATCTGATCCTACTTCTCTTTCTTCGGCTTGCGCTTGACCCCAGGCAGCGTCGCGAGCTCTGGTGCCTCTTCCTGCACTTCCCATTTCTGGTAGGTGAGGATGCCCATGATCGGATCCGCTTGAGCGCCTGTAGATGCGCCCGTAAACGTCGTGGAATACGTGCCGTTCACCCGCACCTTGGCACCCTTGGCGGGAAGTGGATTGGGAATTGGCTTGCCCCAGAAGGTGTCGCTGACCTCCGCCTTCTCACCCTTTTCGTCGAACTCCTTGATGGCGTCGAAGATCTGAGCGTAGTTGGAAGCAAACCCCATCACCTGGATCGCCTCGCTGCGGGGAGCGTCCTTGGTGTCAGCTAACCAGAACGTGGGCACGGGTGCTTTGCAGTCTTCAGGATCTGCCTTGCCGCCCTTGTGCACTGCGCAAGCAGGAGCCTGCGCAAAATTCGTGTCGACGATGTAGCCCTCGACCGTGATTGGCTTGTCGCCCAGAGTCTTGTGTAGAACTCGACTGCGCAACGAGTAGCCAGCGCCCCAAACCGTGTAAACGTCACCGCGCTTAATTGGCGTTTGAGGGACGTTTGGCACCGCTGGCAGGCTCGCTTGAACCTTGGGTGCGGGACGCGGTTGGTACCTCACCTCGTCCTTTCCACAACCGAACAAACCCATTGCGATGGTGATGGCAAGCAGACGGCTCACAGTACGGGTGCTGAGCAACATTCGGGAGCTCTCCTATTCAGGCCGATGTACGAGGCCACGACTATCACGGCGAGGGCGTCACACTCAAGCGCAGCGTTCGTGTGGATACCGCTTTCACTGCGAATTTCCGTTCATGCCGAGGGCTCTGTGCATGTTTTTGGGGTCGGCTGAGTGTCCAAGTGCCCTGATACCGCGCAGGTGGCAGATCGAGCCGTTCTCGAGACCTCACTCGACTGAAGAGCCGAAGCGGTTTGCGCCGCTGCGCGGGTGGGGTGTGGGGCGCGCGTGATGGTGCGAGTAGTTTGACAGCGCGACGCCTAAAACTACCCTCCAATCAGAGTGTCGCGAACCATCGTAATCGGAGATGTGCATGGGTGCTCCACGGAGCTCTCGGAGCTCATGCGGGAAGTGAAACCGCAATCAGGCGATCGCATCTACTTCGTGGGTGACCTGATCGGTCGCGGACCTGATTCGCGCGGCGTACTGCAGAAAGTTAGGGAGCTACAGGCGGTCGCCGTGCAGGGGAACCACGAACGCCGGTTGATCGAGGTGCACCAGAGTGGCTCGGACGGTCGCCGAACGCGG
This sequence comes from Myxococcales bacterium, assembly GCA_050263495.1. Lineage (GTDB taxonomy): Bacteria > Myxococcota_A > Polyangia > Polyangiales > Polyangiaceae > FEN-1139. Next base: position 2,605 of record JBLNFG010000507.1, read on the forward strand.
TTGGGGCCTGCGCATCGGCGCTTGATGCAGTCATTCACCCATGCCGACTGGGACATGATGCTCAAAATGCCACTCTTTGCGGAGTTGCCCGAACACGACCTCTGCATCGCGCATGCGGGTATCGATCCGTCGATTCCGATGTCGAAACAGGATCCATGGGTGTTGACCCACTTGCGTAGCTTCGACGAATCCGGCGCCCCGAGTCATCGGGATGGCTCGCACTCGTGGGCCACTAGTTACCGTGGCCCGACGCACGTTGCGTTCGGTCACAATGCCCTGCGCGGCCTGCAGATTCATCCGCATGCGACCGGGTTGGACACGGGATGCGTGTACGGGGGTCAGCTATCCGCGCTGGTTTTGCACGAAGGCGAAAAGGTGCCTCCGCCCGAGCGGCGCAGCAAATCGATCGTAAGCGTCAAGGCCCGTCGCCAGTACTTCGATCCCAATCAGTAGCCGCATCGAGGCCATCGTGAGATCGTTACGTGTGCCGGTACAAACGCTGACGGAGGGGGACCAGACTCTCGACTCCGAGGCGTCGCATTACGTGCTAAGCGTGCATCGCTTGAGGCCGGGTGCCGCAGTTGTTCTCTTCGATCCAATCCTTGGTCTTGAAGCCGCGGGAACGTTGTTGCGCGCAACACCTAAGGCGGCGGTGTGTCGCCTCGAGTCGCCACAACCGTCACGGTCGATTCCACACGGGGCGATCACGCTGATTCAAGCGGTGGCCAAGGGAGACAAGCTTGATCGCGTTATCTCCGATGCCACGGCATTGGGCGTCACGAGCATCGTGTTCGTCCAGACCAGCCGTAGCGTGGTGCGCCAGGGCACGGGAGAGCCACACGAACGGCAGCGGCGTTGGCAACGCATCGCCATCGACGCTGCGCGTCAGTCGGGACGCGGCAACATTCCGACCATCCTTGGCCCAGTGGACTTCGAAACCAGCATCGCCGAAGTTGCCGGCCTCTCGCTGCGCATCCTGCTTTCGCCGTATGCCACGGTGCCTTTACGCGAGCTCTTGACCAGCCAAACACCGCGACCCGCCGCAATATTCGTGGGGCCGGAGGGCGGTCTGAGCGACGAGGAACAGGCTGCGCTGATTGCCGCACAATTCACAGCGGTCCGTTTCGGGGATTTCACGCTACGCACTGAACTCTGCGCAAGCGCCGTGTTGGGCGCCATGCTCGACTGGGCGCCTGCTGCGCTGATGTCCGATGTCGCGGTCGCGGGTTCAAGCGCCGGTCCCACGTGCGGCTAGGCTGTCCTGGGTTTCCATTCGTTGCGAGCAGCCAAAGCCCCGAACGACCGGAAGTTGAATTGTATGCGCTCACGCAACTGCGCGGCGCGCGCTGCTCGTCGCCCCAAGAAAGGAACGCCGTGCGGGTCTGGGAGCAACGCCGAGTCCAAGGTTGCTGGTTGGGCCTGAAGTTGAGCTGACCTTGAGTCAATCTGCTGTTCAGTAGTTTTCAAGTGCGCTTATGTAAGCTACTGTGGTTAGTATCGTTGATCTGGAGCCTTAGCCGGCAAGAAATCGGCATTTTCCGGCCGTCCGACAGTTGACAAAACGCAGGGACGCGCCGTAACTTCTGGCGACCAGTGGGAAGAAGTGGGGCTCAGTGGAGCGAATTCCCAGAAGTTGCC
>JBLNFG010000508.1:0-3175 GCA_050263495.1 Myxococcales bacterium
GGTCGAGGTGCCGTGTTCGGATTGTTCGGGCACCAAGCTCAGTCCCGTCGCGCGCAGTGTACGCGTCTCGGATCTGAGCTATCCCGAAATTCTGGCCAAGAGCATCCTGCGCGCGCGGGAGCTAATCGACCAACTCGAGTTCAACGCTCGTCAGCGCGTGATAGCGCAACCAATCGTGGGCGAGATTGCGCGTCGTCTCGATTTCTTGATCGAGGTAGGGCTCGGCTACTTGTCGCTGGATCGCGCCGCCAAGAGCTTGTCCGGTGGTGAGCTGCAGCGCTTGAGGCTCGGCGCGCAACTCGGTGCGGGGCTTACTGGCGCGCTCTACGTCCTCGATGAGCCGACGATTGGCTTGCACCCGCGGGACACGCAGCGACTCTTGGGCAATCTGCGTAAGCTGGTCGATCTCGGCTCCACCGTTGTGGTCGTCGAACACGATATCGACACGATTCGCGCCGCTGATCAGCTGATCGATTTGGGTCCAGGTGGCGGTACCCACGGGGGTAATATCGTTGCTTCGGGACCGCCGAGCGAGGTGATTCGCGCCAAGAATTCGCCCACCGGGCGCGCGCTGGCAAAGGTGCCAGAGATCCGACCAGCGCTGCCTATTGGTCGCAATGATCCGATGCTCGTGCTGAAGGGGGCGCGCGAGCACAATCTCAAGGGTGACGCGTTGCGCATCCCGATCGGTCGCTTGACGGTGGTGGCTGGCGTCAGTGGTTCGGGCAAGAGCACGCTCGTACGTCGGGTTCTATTGCCCGCTGTTCAACAAGCGCTCGGACTGGCGTCCGAGCCAGCGGGGCGTCACACTGAGCTTCGTGGTTCGGAGCACCTCGGGCGCGCGCTATCGGTCGATCAATCACCGATTGGGCGTACCCCGCGTAGCGTTCCCGCGACCTTTCTCGGAATCTGGGATCCGATTCGACGCCTGTTTGCAGCGACCAACGAAGCCAAGATGAATGGCTTTAGTCCGGCGCGGTTCTCCTTCAACACGGCGTCTGGCGGACGCTGCAGCACTTGCGAAGGCCAAGGCGTCACGACTGAGGCGATGAGCTTCTTGCCCGATGTGGTCACGCCATGTCCGACCTGCGGCGGCGGTCGGTTCGAACCAAGGACGCTCGAGATCCGCTACCTGGGCTTGAACATCGCCGAAGTACTCGATCTCACGGCTGAGCAAGCGGTGGCAGTGTTCGAACACCACCCCGCGATCGCGGCACCTTTGCGCACCCTGGTCGATCTGGGTGCCGGCTACATTCACCTCGGGCAAGGCTCGCACACCTTGAGTGGTGGCGAGGCGCAGCGTCTGAAGCTTGCCGTAGAATTGACGGCGGGCGCACGGCATGAACCAACCTTGTACGTCCTGGATGAGCCGACCACGGGACTCCATCTCGGCGATGTCGAACGATTGGTGCGCGTGCTATCGCGGCTCGTCGAGCGCGGGGATACCCTGGTCGTCATCGAGCATCACCCGCACGTCATAGCTGGGGCGGATCATGTCGTCGAGCTTGGGCCAGAGGCAGGGGAAGACGGCGGGCGTGTGGTCGCCGAGGGCCCACCGCTTAGCCTGGTCGAGCGCGGCACGACGACGGGTCAAGTTATCGAAGACCTGTTGCGACCTCGAAATTACCCGAGTATCGAGCCTGGCGGCTCGCACCAAGCGACGAAGCAGACTCGACGCGAGCGACGCAACGCCGCCGAGTGACGACTCGCTGAGCACTCGAGGGCCTCAGTTAGTCGCCTTCGAGCGGCACTGCGAGACCCATGCCGCGCATCAGGCGCAGTGCGTTCCCTTCCGTGACCGGACCTTGCCGCAGAAGGTAATCGAACGTCATCTCGCCGTTGACCATGTTTTCCCGGAAGTGGACCAAGCGCAATCGATCTGCCAGCGAACCAGGGAGTTCACACAAGGCGAGATCGTGTGTCGAGACCGCCCCAAGCGCGTTGCGCTCGAGCAACTGCGAGAGGATCCAACGGGCTCCGATCCGTCGCTCACGCGAGTTCGTGCCGTGAAGGATCTCGTCCAGCAGGAAGAACACGGGGATGGCGCTTTCCGTGGCTTGCACTACGGCGTGAAGTTTGCGTAGCTCAGCGTAGAAGTGACTGACTCCGCTCGCGAGCGAGTCGGAGATACGCATGCTGGTGATGACGGTGAGGGGCGACAGCCGCAACGATCGAGCACAGACAGGGCCGCCCGAGAGTCCGAGCACGGCGGCGAGGCCCATGGCGCGCAGGAACGTGCTTTTGCCCGACATGTTCGAACCTGTCACGAGCAGCCCGTGCCCGGCGAGGATTGCGTCCACGTCGTTGCTCACGCGTTCACTCGAGTGCAGCAAGGGATGCCCGAGTCCTGCCGCGGCGAACGCGACGTCACTTTCCGAGATTTCGGCAAAGCACGTGTTGGGCGCGTCGTAGTGAAACCCCGCAAAACTCGCGAGGGCCTCAATCTCGCCCACGAGAGAGAACCAATCACGTAGAAGTTTGCCGTTCTTACTTCGCCAGCGGTCGAATTCCACGGCGCACTGAATGTCCCACAGCAAGTACAGATTGATGAACGGGTAGACGAGTCCGTTGTGGCGCAGCTCGAACCAGCCGGCGATGCGACGCAAGCTCCGACACGCAAGGCTCGGCCGTGTGTCACCTCGCTTGAGGATCGGATCGAACCTGTCGCGCAGGGCACCCTCGGGCGGGTTCGTTTCGAGTAGCGCAAACAGAGGCTCAATCTTCAATACTGTCTGCTCGCTGGTCGACAACATGCGTACTACTTGCTCACGCGCTTCGCGCGTTCGCATCAGCAACCAGAGGTGAATCCCCAACGCCAATAGCCCGGGCCAAGCCGTGAATCGTCCCAGATAACAGGCCGCAAAAATGGCGGTCGTCAACACGGGCATCGAGCGCGCCACGGGTTTCAACCAACGCTGATCGAGCAGGGCAGGTGTGGATTCAGCCCATGAGAACAAGGGCTCGAGATCGTTCGGCGCTGGGGCAGCCTGACCCTTTTGTGGCGGCGGAAGGGTCGCGCGCGCCAACACCTCAAGGGATTGCCGCAGATCCAAGAGCGGCGCGAGTTGGGCTATGAGCGTCTGACGCTGACGGATCTGTTCGGGCGTAGCTGTCGTCTTGAGCCAGCGCGCCAACTCCAACTGCCCCGCGCGCGTCTTCGCGACGCAGATCCGCT
>JBLNFG010000509.1:0-8849 GCA_050263495.1 Myxococcales bacterium
GTTAGGAGGAATCGCGTTTCGAGTTCTACTTAACGTTAATGCTCGGAGCGGGAGGCTCCTTCATTCCGTCGCCAATGTGGAAGCTCGTATGCGGCGGCTGGTTATAGGTGGCGTTCTGCGCAGATACGTTGGCTCGGTATTGCGGATCGTGCATGAGCGTATAGATCCGTCGCTTGGTTACCTGAGTGGTCGTATAGACACGCAACGAATTGCCGCACAAGAAGACCACCTCTTCACGCCAGTCACCGATCAAGTCTGCGCTGAGGTTTGGCACTGACTTCGTGCCATTGATCGAAGAACAGCCGGTAGCGGTAAAGCCTTGTCCGGCGCCATCGTACTCGGAAACGGAATTGCCATTGAGCAGCTCGCGGCTCTCGTCGCCGTCCCACCAGATCAGGAAATTGCAGCTGCTCGGGTTGGAGCCAACACTCTTGCCGGTGGCTGCGCCGAAAAGCCCTGCGCTATTCACCCAAGCCTCGCCACCAGGATTGTTCGGGGAGATGTCGTCTGCTGCACCTCGACCGGGACCCTCTTCGGTGCTGTTCGGGCCTTTGAAGATAATCTCGCAGGTCTTCGCGTCACGCATGATATACGCAGGAGCCCCGCTTTCTTCAGTGGGCTGGAACACCTCGAGCCCAGGTCGCGAGAGATCGAAGTCGCCAATGTGCAGAGCGTCTCCGTGACCGCCACCCGTTGTGGTGCACATCCCCTTTCCGTCGGGGCTAATCGTGATCGATCCCGGGATAATTTCCTGTCGATTGTCGCCATCGGTATCAGCCACCATCATGCTGTGCGTGCCCTTGCCGCCGTAAGCACTATTACCGCTCGCTGCCGAGTCGAACGTCCACACAAGGCTTAGCTTGCCGTCTCGGTAATTGTACGCGCCGAAGGTCGTGCGAGCGTAGTAGCCGCGCTGCATCACGGCACTTGGCCTGCCCGTGGCATCGAGAAATGCGACGGATGCGTTGTAGCGATCGGAGCGATTGCCGTACGTGTCACCCCAAGCACCGCTGTCGTAGGTTGCGTGATACTTGATCGTGGCGAGTTCCGCGCCATCACGTCCACGGAAGACGGTCAGATACTCGGGACATCCGCCCAGAATCCTGCCGGCGCTGTTGCGGCAGTCCTTACTATCGTCGTCGTCTGCGGCGGGCCCGTTCTTCAGGAACGCCCCAGTGCCGTCTTTCGTACCAGGTGCGGTCTTGACGACGAGCTCCGCGCTGCCGTCACCATCCATGTCGTAGACAATGAAGGGCGTCGTGTGCTCACTTTCACGAATATTCAGACCGAGATCGACGCGCCAGAGGAACGTCCCATCCAATCGATAAGCGGCGAACTTCGGTTGCCCAGTGACGCCGTCTTGGGACGGATCCATGGGCGACTTCTGCTCCTTGACGACCAGCTCGTACTGACCATCGCCGTCGAGATCACCCGGGGAAGTATCGCCAGCCGCGTATTCCGCCGGCGTCTTGAGGGCGATGGTGAAGTAGTTCTGACCGAGTGTGCTCGTGGGATCCTTCGATGCTCGCGTGTTCGAGGAATCGCCCTGTTCGGTGCCATCCAGGACGGCACGAACGGTATAGGTTGCCGTCGCGGGCGCACCCTCGTCCACGTAATTTGTCGAGTTGGTGATCGGGCTACTTGTGACCTTGGTGCCGTTGCGATAGACGTTGAAGCCCGTATCCATCGGCTCGTAACCCATCAGTCGCCAGCTCAGGAAATTGTTGCTGCCCGAGCGAACCGCGACCAAGCCGCGGCAGAGATTCTCCATCTGCACCTTGCCGGTAGCAAGACCTGGGTTTACGCCGCAAGAAGACGGCCCCACTTCACCGGAACCACCGCTAGCTGATCCGCCCTTTCCAGAGCCGCCTGTCGCAGCACCACCTATCGCAGCACCACCCGTTGCCTTGCCGCCAACCCCCGTCGCGCGACTTGCTGCGCCGCCATTGCCCCCCTTAGTGGAAGGCGGCTTGGTCGAGTTCGCTCCACCTTGAACGGCGTTGCCTCCTTTGCCAACTTGGTTCGAGCCCCCCTCGCCATTCTTGGAGCTCGAAGGTGCGCCGCCTGCTGCGTCGCCACCATTACTAGAGGTCACACTGCCGCTGCCACCGTTCGCACTGGTGCCAGGCGCCGCGGAAGAACCAGAACCCTTCGCGCTGCCGCCCTGTCCATCTGCTCCACCGCTCCGGTTGGCGCTGCCACCAGCATTGGGTTGCTGCGCGTCACTATTCTTAGTGGTCGCCCCGGCACCGCCGCTGGATTCAGGTGTACCGCTTTCGGAGGGATCTGAACCATCACAGCCAAGCAGCAGCACAAGTACCAACAGGCCTGACAGGCTACCAGTCGTTCGCGCTTGGAGTCTGAGCTTCATTTCTGTGTCTCCAAAAAAGTACACCCGCGATGAATCGCGTTACGAGAGGCGAGCAGGGTAGAGCGCAGTGCTAGCGACTTCGCTGAACCCTAGTTGCAGGGCGGTGGAGCAACCAATCATGGTCTGGGTTTGCTCAACGCGTCGCCGTCGAAGCTGACTCGGCTCCCGAACCACGAGCCTGCGTCACCTGCCCCTCTCCGCAGAAGTGACGGCACCCCGTACCGCTCACCCTACCGTGGTACGACGACGCGCATTTTACGACGACCTTATCGCGCCGGTGTTGATCACCTTACGGCGACACAATTGCGACAGTGCCGCGCACTGTTCGACGACACCGTGATCGCGACGATGCTGTTCACCTTACGACCTCGTGATCGCGACTCACCTTGCGACGTCATGGTCGCGAACGCGCGGCGTTCACTTCGCGACCAATGCCGCGCGCTCTTGGTGGTGTCTTACTTTGTGCGCCGCGACATGGGCTGACTGCATTTGGTTTGTGCGACGTGCAAACGTCCCTTTCGCAAGCCGTCGCGGTGAGAACGCTTGCTGCGAACAAGATGCGAAGTGTTCCGAGACTATCGAGACAGTTGGTCCCTCGTTACGACTACAGGCTCTCTCGTTTAGTCACAGAGGAGGAGCCGCATGAAGCTCCAAGCGCAAATCACGAAGGCCAGCAATGATGACCTCGAACCATCCGGCGTCGCTACGGTGGTCGCCACCCTCGCTATTATTCCACGGGACTCACTGCAGTTGGTCTATCGCACCGACGGAGTGCTGCGCGCGCTATCGCGGATAGACGAGGCCTCCCTCACAGTGACAAGGACGACGCAATGGCGGCCTTTCGACGCCTTCCAGCTCGCCGCAGAGGTGAAGCCCATCGAACACGAACCGGGGCTCCTATTCGACCCGATGATGGCAGTCCGCACATCCAATGTGGACCCGACGCCTTATCAGATCACCGCCGTCTATGTGGCTGCCTCGAACGAGCAGCCACGAGGGAACCGTGAGACACAAAAAGAGAAACGCCCCGCAAGCTTGCGCCGCAGAGCGTCGGGCCGGCGGTGCTACCACCGGCGGGGTTGGTTTTCAGCCTGCTTCCGGCGGGTCCCCGTGTCAAGACCTTTCCCGCCAGGGCGCAGGAGGATCCCTATGACTGGGAGAGTGATCACGTACATCGACGGATTCAACCTATACTTTGGGCTCCGCTCGAAGGGGTGGCGCAAGTATTACTGGCTCGACCTCGTCGCCGTGTCGACCGCGCTGCTAAAGACCGGACAGACCCTTGCGGGCACGCACTACTTCACCTCCCGGATCCGCGCGACGCAGGGGAACGCAGACGACGTCAAGCGTCAGTCAGTCTACCTGGATGCCCTTGAGGCGCACGGCGGGGTCCTTCGTCACGAAGGGCACTATCTCGCCAAGCCCCAACGCTGCAGGAGCTGTGGCGCACAATGGCAGACCTACGAAGAGAAGATGACCGACGTGCGCATCGCGACGCGCCTGCTCGGCGACGCCATTGACGACCAGTTTGACACGGCCATCATCATTTCTGGCGACAGTGACCTCACCCCTCCCGTTCAGGAGGTGCTGGCTCGCTTTCCAACGAAGCGAATCGTAGTGGCGTTTCCTCCGGATCGCCACTCTGACCAACTGCGTAAGGCGGCTACCAGCGCCTTCACCCTGGGCGAAGCACACCTGCGTCAATCTCAACTGCCGGACGTGGTCACGACGGTCACCGGTTTCAAGCTCACTCGTCCGGTGTACTGGAAATGACCCATCCAAGCGAGTCCGCCAAAAGCTCATCGAGGGCGCGCTCCCGCGTCGTCTTCACCCCGAGTGGCACGACGAGCGAGGCGAGATGAAGATCGTCAGCCGGGCTCGGCGTCGAACACTCGGGAGTACCAGCCGCAAATTCGCACCAACGCCAGCATCGACTGGAATCTTCGCGAATCGGTCCGAGCCCGGCTGCGCTCGCTGGTGCGGCGACTGCTCCGCAAGTACAAGTACCCGCCGGACGCGCAGGAGAAGGCGACCGATACGGTGCTGAAACAGGCGGAAAAGCTCGCAGAGGAGTGGGCGGCGTAGAAGACGCCCGCTCTCCTTCCCTAACCGTTTGCTACCTTCTACCGCTCCCAGCGACCCCGCCCCCAGCGCAGCTCGATAGCCTCGCGCCACTCCGCACGTGCACGAAGGCACTCAACCGCCCGCCGCCCGCACCGAGCACCATCATTGGGCGCCGACGCTCTCGCTCCACTCGACACAGTCGGGCTCGCGACGATTCCGAGACTGTCTCTGACCGTCTCCAATGTGAGTAATCTGCGTAATTGTCCGCATTGCGAGGATTCTCCTGACGTTTTGCACACACCAGAGCGTGAACCCAGGTGATGCGCGAATTGTGCAAGAGCGTCCAGGTGAACATCGCATCTGCCTCGCGCTCGGCAGATTTGCCGCAGCATACTTGCTCGATTCGTCACGCAACCGTCCTGCATGCGCAGACGATGCACATCGAGTGCATAGTGTTGTGATCGAGTTTTTTTCGCTTCGTAGGCCTTAATTCTCCGCTATATTCGGAATCGCTGGCTTGCGACGCGTTAGGACGGCACTTGTGCGCGGGCGAATGATCCATTTCGCACAGGTTGCACGCGCGTTCTCCGCAAGCTCCGATGGGCGCCAACCGCTTCCCTCCCTAACCTTCCCGGAGCATCTATGAAACGAGAACCAACTCGCCGAAGTACGACTCGAATGCTGGCAAATTCCGCTCGCCGCGTGAGCCCGCTAGCGTTGCTGACGGCCGCCTTTGCCGTGCTGGGCTGCAGCGAGGGCACTGAATCCGAAGGCGAGGTGGCGCAAGCGGCTCAGTCCTGTGCAGCCCAACCGCCGGCTTCCGACCCATCGCTCGCCTTCAGCTGTGGTTATGCGGTCGAAGCGCGACATCATTCCTTCTGGCATTGGGGCGGGTTCTTCGGGTCCATCGAGCTCACGAACGTGTCCGGTGATCGAGGGACAGAATTCGAGGTCTTCGCCGATCTGCATGGCGTCACTCCACGCCGTTGCCTGAGAGCCGAATGTGAAGCCGTCGAGGGAGGCTACCTATTCACTGCCCCCAACCGACTACAGCACGCGGGGATCCGGCGTGGCCACAGCTATACCATCGACTTCATGAGTCTTGACCCGTCCGAAGACGTCACGCCGTATGTCGTCTCCATCAATGGCGTAAAGTGTGACCAGGTTGCCCCAACCGTCAGTCTAGAGGCCAGCGGGAGCTTTTACACAGCTTCGGGAACGTTGACACTCACAGCGACGGCAACTGACAACGTTGCCGTAAAGAAGGTGGTATTTCTGCGTGACGGCCAGGCGATCGCCACGGACATGACAGCGCCCTACGTCCTCGATGTGCCCATTTCCACGGCTGAGAACGGTCGCCACCGTTACACCGCGGCTGCCTATGACATGTCTGGAAACACGGCAAGCACTGGCACTAAGAGCGTGCTGACTTCAATTGGCAACAAGTTCTTTGGAACGGCGATCACGACGGCAGCTGACTATGCAGGTTTCTCTGCGCATTTCAACCAGATTACCCCAGGCAACGCCGGCAAATGGGGTTCGGTCGAAGCCGTGCAAGATCAGATGAATTGGACGGAGCTCGATACCGCTTACAACTTCGCGAAGAGCCACAACGTCCCGTTCAAACTTCACACCCTCGTCTGGGGACAACAGCAACCGACCTGGATGGCCAATCTATCGGCAGATCAACAGCTGGCCCAGATCGAAGAGTGGATGACAGCACTGGCAGCCCGTTACCCGAACGTCGATCTCATCGACGTGGTCAACGAGCCACTGCACGCTCCCCCTGCCTACGCCGCTGCACTGGGCGGAGCTGGCGCGACGGGTTGGGACTGGGTCATCAAGAGTTTCGAAATGGCACGCGCGCATTTCCCGAACGCTGAGCTTCTCTTGAACGACTACTCGATTCTTACGATGGCGAGTACGACGCAGAACTACTTGAAGATCATCAATCTGCTCAAGGAACGCGGCCTGATCGACGGAATTGGCGAGCAGGGTCACTTCTACGAGCGTGCACCCGAGCTCTCGGATCTTGCCGCGAATGTTCAGGCGCTCGCCGATACGGGGCTCCCGGTTTACATCTCTGAGCTCGATCTCAACTTCTCGGACGACGCACGCCAAGCCATTCGCATGCGCGATGTGTTCTCGACGTTCTGGTCCAACCCAAGCGTCGTTGGTGTGACGCACTGGGGCTATCTCCAGGGCAACATGTGGCAAACCAACGCGTACCTCGTACGGACTGACGGGAGCTTGCGTGCAGCGCTCACCTGGATCGAATGCTACAAGGCGGGCGGCACCGACTGCACCGTACCAACGTATGTGCCGCAGCCGCGTAAGGGCGACAACAACGGCATTACGCTCGAAGCCGAGGACTACGACTCCGCGCATGCCTTACTTCCGGCTGGAACTGTCGTCGGCTATACGAGTGACGGTTCTTGGCTCAGCTTCGACAGCGTTGCATTCGACGGTAATTGGGACACCTTAAGCCTCTCTTACGCGAAGCCCGGCAACGTCGCTGTGAACTTGACGGTCCACCTGGACAGCCTCGACAACGCACCTGTCGCGACCCTGCCTCTGGGGTCAACGGCGGACTGGAGTACCTATAAGACCGTCACCATTCCGTGGGCACCAATCGCTGGCGAGCGAAAGATCTTCATTCGCTTCAATGGTGGTGGCGGCAACATCGATACGATCAAGTTCTCTGCTCCAGCCGGTTTTAGCTCCAATATCATTACTGACAGCGACTTTGAGCAAGGCACGAAAGACGGTTGGTCGACGTGGGCCACGGGTGCCATCGCAAACACCACCGCGCGAGCAGTGAGCGGGACGCACGGCTTGATCATGAGCGGCCGCACCGGCAATAGTCCACTCGTTCAGAGCCTTACGAGCAAAGTCGTTCCGGGCAAGACGTACAAAGCAAGCGTCTGGGCCACCATTGGTGGAGCGGCTTCTGCATCGGCGTACGTGACGACAGCCATCCAGTGCGCTGGAGGGTCAACCACCTACGGTCGCCTCGGCGGCTGGAGCAATTCGAAGACCGTAGCAGACGGTACTTGGCTCGAATTTTCTGGTGATATCGTCGTGCCTGATTGCCCGTTGGCAAACGTCGCCATGTGGCTCGAAGGTCCGGAAGCGAACGTTGATCTCTACATCGATCACGTTTCAGTTCGGCAACAGACAACTCAGAATGTCATCAACAACGGCACTTTCGAGTCGGGAACCAGTGGCTGGTCCACGTGGGGCGGAGCGGTCCTCTCCGCCAGCACGGCGCGCTTCCACGGCGGTGCGCAGAGTCTGTTGCTGTCCAATCGCACCAGCAACTCGCCGGCACTTACCGACATTACCAGTGTCGTAAAGCCGGGCACGAGTTACCCGTTTACCCTCTGGGTCTCGATCAACAGTCCAGACGGCTCGAGCAAGGCAATCAACGTCACTCAAGCGACCACCTGCGTCGACGCGTCCGGAACTGCAAGCACCACGTATAACTGGGTCGGCGGCCCTGTGACGGTAGCAAACGGCGCGAGCTTTACCCAGATCGCTGGCACTGTGGCGGTTCCGAACTGCACGCTCAAGCAGCTCCTGTTCTGGGTTGAGGGTGGCGCGGGTTCGGATCTTTACGTGGACGACGTTCAATTGCTCGACAATAGCGGCGGCTCCTCGAACCTGATTCCGGACGGCACCTTCGAAGCAGGTCAGGGCGCTTGGAGCGGCTGGAACTACGGCTCGCTTGCAGTTACGAGCACTGCAGCTCACGCGGGGACCTATAGCTTGAAGGGTACGAGCATGGCGCAATACGGCGCTCTCGCTCGCGACATTAAAGCGTTGGTCGCCCCTGGCAAGCGGTACCAAGCAACCGCGTGGGTCTCGGTTGGTAACCTTGCGGCTGGGTCCGGAAGCGTCAAGTTCCAGACAACCCAAAGCTGCAACGGTGTTGGGAGTGACAGCTATCCTTGGCTTGCGGGTGCTACCGTGAACAACGGCGCCTGGCAACAAGTCACAGGTACCGTCGATCTCACGGCCTGTACCAGCATCGAGAAGCTCCAATTGTTCGTGGGAACAGATTCGGGCGATCTGTACGTCGATGACGTGACCCTTACCCCCATCCCGTAGGCGCCGCACTGGATTGAACCTTGCCCGCAGCGTTCACCGATTCGGGAAACGCTGCGGGCGCTTTTTTGTGCGCTTCCGCATTGGTTTTGCCGGTGTAGATCCAGCAATCCGAACTATGACCCTTGGCGAAACGGCCGCTGCCCTCGTACTCTCGGGGTTAATCGGCGTCCGCTTCGCATCCCGCTAGTAGCGCGATTCAATTGAATTGATGGGTCCTACGGACCCGGCCGCTACGCGGCAATCGCGCTACTAGTTTTGTTCCGATGGGCATTCGCCCAAACCCGAATTCGCTGCGCGAATTCCT